>JAYVEP010000041.1:0-41770 GCA_043749225.1 Acidobacteriaceae bacterium | reverse complement strand
GAGCTGCGAGAAAATCGCCGCTTCCTTGCGGTCGAGGCCGGCAGGAGTTGTCGCTTGCAAGGGTAAACCTCGTCCGCTCATGAAGTTACCATAGCGCGGTAGGGATGGCAATGGAAGTGAGCGTGGCGCATGAATGGGCGCGTGAATTTTGTAGCGCTGGCTTCCAGCCGGCAGTGGCGGGAGCATCTTGCCCGCGCAGGTGGGCGAGACGCCGACGGACTGCCGCCGGGACGGCAGCGCTACAAAATCGAACCGACGGTGTAGTTTAGTGCTAGCGGTAGCGAAGGCAGGGAGTGCCCAATGTCCGGCAGCGTTCGAACCTTAAATATCGAGCTAGGACGCCCTACACGCGAAAAGGCTCTACTCAGGCTGGCCGAGGGGCTGGCGAGCGCTCAGAATGGCGGTGTGCGCGTCCTGAAGGTCATCCACGGCTACGGCTCGACCGGTCAGGGAGGGGTCCTGCGGTTCGCCGTCCGTAGCTTTTTAAGACAGATGAAAGAAAAGGGCGAAATCAAGCTGTTTGTGAATGGGGAAGACTTTACGACGTCGGACGAGCGGGCTTGGGAGTTGGTGAAGAAAGCTCCTGAAGCGAAGGCGGATCAGGATTTTGGCAAGAAGAATCGCGGCGTGACGCTGGTGTTGTTGTAGCTATTTGTAGCGCTGCCAATGCTCGTTGCAAGTGCTCGTCACACATGTCTAAGTGGCAGGCGAGGCGCCTGCCGCTACGTGAGTGTTTATGACTTCTGCCGAAGATCGGGCGCGAGTTGGGTTATGCGCGGATTGCGTGCACGTTCGGCGCGTTGAGTCGGATCGTGGCTCGGTGTTTTTTCTGTGCCAGCTGGCGCTGACGGACTCGAGGTTTAGGAAGTATCCAGCGCTGCCGGTGTGGTCGTGTGCTGGATACCAAGAGCGGTCTGCGACGGATTAATTCCACGAAGTGCCTCCCCACGGAGTGCCTCGGCGAGCAGGAATGCTCACCCTACACGGAGGCATAAAAAGGCCGGAGCCTTGCGGCTCCGGCTTCTCAGGAGTAGGCAATGGAGGCCCGGATAAGCCCTTGCCTTCTAACTTCTTTAGATGCTAGGCGGTGCGGCGTGGTGGATGGGTCGCCATGTCGCGCACTTGGCCCAGGATGCTGGTCATCTGCATGCCGTTGAGTTTGCCAATGAACGGCATCATTTCAGAGACGAGAGGGTCTTCGACTAGTTCGCGAATCTCTTCGTCGCGGTTGCGTTCGCTGCCGGTCAGCAGGTCGGGGATGGTCACGCAGAGAGCGCGCGCCAGCCGGTCCAGCGAGGACAGAGTGGGGCAAGCCTTGTCGTTCTCAATCTTGGAGACATAGGTCCGTGGCACGGACATGCGAAGGGCGAGCTGCCGCTGGCTCATTCCACCGCGTAAGCGGAAGGAGCGAATGGAGGCCGCCAACCGTAAGTGCCCTGGAATGTTCTCCAAAGCGGGAACGGCGGAGGGCATGGTGGCAACGGGCGTGAGTTCTTCCTCATCCTCATCGAGGGATGTGTGGCAGCGGCGGCATTCGTTGTTGGATGTGCGGAATTGCACCAGGGCACAGCTATCGCATCGGACAACTTCCCGTGAGTCCACGGGAGATAGAATCGTTGCCATTCAGGTTGTGGGAGAATCGTACAGCACGTTGCAGAGCTTCAACGTGAAGACAGGAAAGACTTTGCAGTATGTGGCGCACGAAGTCAACAAGAATTTCGGTGGAAAACTGGCACAAATAGGCCATTTCCGGTAGGAGACCCCTAACAAACCCAGTAAAATCGCGGGAAAACGCGGATTGGTCTGCCGAGTGTAATCTCGACGATGTTTACTGGTTGGATTCCTCCGGCGGGAGTTGGAGGGGTCGTTGGTCGCGGCGCGGGCGATTTGCGCGCGCTCGCGGTTTATAACAGAACGATCATTCTGTTATCGTGGACGACCATACAGATTTCTGGTCACTGATCGATCAGACGAGAATCTCCAAAACGCAATAATTTTTTGCGACGAAAGGGATTCCTGGCTACGCTCGGATGACAATTGTGTCTAGGAACAATCGCGTTCCTATGGCGACTCCCAGGAGGAAATTGTGTCTGATGTGAAAGTTAGCGATCCGCAACGTCAACTGCTTCGTCATGCTGTGGCTGCGCTGGCTTATCGCGCGGGGAAGACGCTGCGTGGCGCGCCGGAGAGTTTTGCTGAATTTCTGACTGGTCCGAACCCGAAAACTCCGGTGCGGATTCTGGCGCACATGGGCGACCTGTTCGATTGGGCGCTGGCCATGTCGCAGGGGCGGAAGGAGTGGCACGATTCGGAGCCGCTGGCGTGGGACGCGGAAGTTGCACGCTTCTTTGGAACGCTGCAGGCGTTTGACGACTACCTGGGATCCGATGCCCCGATGCAGGTATCGGCGGAGAAGCTGATGCAGGCTCCGATTGCGGATGCGCTGACGCATACCGGGCAGATCGCGATGTTGCGGCGGCTGGCGGGGTGTCCGATTCGCGGGGAGAGTTATTTCGTGGCGGAGATTGTGGCGGGGCGGGTGGGGTTGGAGCAGGCTCCACCGAAGCGGGAGTTTGATTGATGAAGGAACGCTCTGGTTATTTTGTCATTTCAGAGGGACGTGAAGAATCCCTATAGCTACCAAGACGGTTGGTATTTGAAAGGGATTCCTCGCTGCGCTCGGAATGACAAATCCAGAAAAGGTCTTTGTACTTTCACTCTAGGCAAAGATGGAGGGTTCATGCGTAAGTGCTGGCTAGTGCTGTCGGTACTGTTCTTCGCCGTGCAGGTGGTCCTAATACCTGCCTTTGCCGCCGACCATGCTGATCGCATTTTTGTGAATGGCAAAATCTGGACGGCGGATGATTCCCGCCCGCTGGCGGAAGCGTTGGCTGTGCGGGGGGACAAGCTTCTGGCGGTGGGTTCGAATGCCGACGTTAGGAAGCTGGCTTCGGCTGATACGGCAATCGTGGATCTCCACGGACGTTTGCTGATGCCGGGCTTCAATGATGCGCATTGGCATTTTTCTTCCAGCGACCATGCCGATCTGGTGGATTCCGTCGATGTTTCTGATTTGCAACGGAGGTTGGTGCGTTATGCCGAGGCTCATCCCGCGAAGGCCTGGATCACGGGGCGGGGGTGGGGGTATTCGGCGTTTCCGGGGAAGTTGCCGGAGAAGAAGTATCTGGATGCGGTGATGCCGGATCGTCCTGTTTTTATTTGGGAACGAGACGGGCACATGGGGCTGGCGAACTCGAAAGCGCTGGCGCTGGCTGGGGTCACGCGAGATACGCCGGACCCGGCGAATGGACGCATTGAGCGCGACGCGCACGGCGAACTTACAGGGGAGTTGAAAGAAGCTGCTGTGCGATTGGTGGCCGAGCATATTCCTGAGCCTTCCGTCGAGGAACGCTACGAAGCGCTGAAGAAAACCTTGGACGAGGCGGCTTCTTACGGCTTGACGTCGCTGCAGGAAGTTTCGCAGGGCTGGGGAGACGATGAGTCTGCGTTTCTACGCGTGCTGGCGGAAGGCGGGATGAAGGTTCGCTTTTACATGTCGGTTCCGTTTCGGAAGAATCCGAAGGCTGCGGATTTGGAACTGTTTAAGTCGCAGCGCGATCAATACAAGGGACCGGTGCTGAAGTTTGGCTGTGCCAAGGGGATGCTGGATGGGACCGTGGATGCGCGGACGGCGGCAATGTTCGAGCCTTATGTGGGTGGCGGAACCGGGATTCCAATGTGGACGCAGGCAGAGCTGAACCAGGCTGCGGCTGCGTATGACCGCGCTGGTTTGCAAATCATGCTGCACGCGATTGGCGACAAGGCGATCCACATGGCGCTGGATTCGTTTGAATATGCGGCGAAAACGAATGGAACGTCGGGCCGTCGGCATCGGGTGGAGCATATGGAAGTGCCTCGGCTGGACGACCTGCCGCGTTTCAAGCAACTTGGCGTGATTGCATCGACGCAGGCGCTGTTTGCGAATCCCGACGACACGACGTTGAATAACTATGCGGTGCTGTTGGGTCCGGCGCGTGCTTCTCACGCCAATGCGTTCAAGTTGATTGACGATGCGGGAGCGGTGCAGGCGTTTGGCAGCGATCATCCGGTGTTTTCTCACGAAGCGCTGCGAGGGATTTACTGTGCGGTGGCGCGCAAAACGCCGGAGGGGACGCCCGCCGGAGGCTGGTATCCGGAGAATCGGATTTCGGTGGAGGCGGCGTTGCGGCATTTCACCCGCGATGGGGCCTATGCGAGCTTCGACGAGAACGTGAAGGGAACTTTGACGGCGGGGAAGCTGGCGGATTTTGTGGTGCTGTCGGAGGACATTCTTAGTGGTCCGCCGGAAAAGATTCTGAAGACGAAAGTGTTGCTGACTGTGATGGGAGGCCGCGATAGCTATCGGGCGGCTGAGTTGCAGTAAGAGAAAATAAAGGCTGTTTCATAAATAGGAATTTGTCATTGTGAGCGCAGCGAAGAATCCCGGTAAACATCCACAATCTTTCCGGCGGTAGGGATTCTTCGCTGCGCTCAGAATGACAAGGCGCGGGTTACTATTTATGAAACAGGGGCTAGTCAATCGAAGCCTTCCCGGCCGTCTGGGGGACGCGTCATCAAATCCGGACGCGATCTTCGGGCTTCAGATAGAGCTTGTCGGTGGGCAAGATGTCGAAGGCTTTGTACCAGGCGTCGACATTGCGAACTGTGTCGCTACGGTATTTTCCTGGGGCGTGGGTGTCGGTTGCGATCTGTTTGCGAAGAGCGGGTTCGTCCTGAATTTTGCGCCAGCGCTGGGCAAAGGCCAGGAAGAAGCGTTGTTCGCCATTTGCGCCGTCGATCACGACATCGGGCTTGCCTTGCAGGGACAGGAAGTAGGCGTCATGCGCCACCAGCAAGCCTGCGATGTCTGCGATGTTTTCGCTCAAGACCTGCTTGCCTTTGACGCAAAGATCGGCGAATGGGCAGTAGGCGTCGAATTGAGAAGCTAGCTTCTCTGCGGCAGCGTGGTAGGCCGTTCGGTCTTCCGCGATCCACCAATCGCCGAGGCGGCCTTGCGCGTCGTAAATATTGCCCAGTTCGTCAAAACTGTGGCTGATTTCATGCGCCATGCCAGCGCCGGCAGAGCCGTAGTTGGAAGCGGTGTCGCCCTCGCTGTCGAAATAGGGGGGCTGGAGAATGGCGGCTGAGAAAAACTCGGCGTTAGGGCTGAACATGATGACCGCGCCGGGAATTTGCGGATTGATGGGCCACTCGATGGGATCGACCGGTTGCTTGAGTTTGGCCAGGTTGCGTGAACGAAGAAAGGCCTCTGCGCGGCGCATATTTCCGAAGGCATCGCCGCGAACGATATCGAGCGAAGAATAGTCGATCCATGAATAGTCGATCCATGTGTCGGGATAGCCGACGATGACCTGAAGCGCGGCCAGCTTGGCCAAAGCCTTTTGCTTGGTCGGAGGGGACATCCAGGCGAGATTTGTAATGCGAGCGCTATAGGCGGCGATTATGTCGGCGACCATGGCTTGCGCTTTCGCCTTGGCGGCAGGCGGGAAATAACGTTGCGTATAAAGTTGGCCGACTGCATGGCCTAAGGCGGCGTTGGTGGCGTCGACGGCTAATTTGGCGCGGTCCGGTGTCTGCTTGCGTGCGGCCTCCGGGAGGACATTGGCGTAGTGTTCGATCAGGTGAAACCGGAGGTAGGCCTTCCAGACGTCTATGTTTTCGACGCTCTCGCTGGCTACTAGCGCGGAGACGCCGGTTACCGCGGATGGCTGCCAAACGATGAAATCGGATTGTTGGGCAAGCCCGGCTGATTCGAAGTATGCGGCCCAGTCCATGCCCGGAGCCTTGATGGTGAAGTCGGCGCGTTTCCAGGGATTGTTCTGCTTGAATACGTCGGTGGCGTCGGCGTCGGGCGCGAAGGCTTGGGCGATTCGAACCTCCAGTGAAAGAACGGGTGCCGCTTTGGCTTCTGAGTCCGCAACGCCCGCCAGTTTTAAGACTGCCGCGATATGTGATTGATATTGAGCGCGTAAATCAACCATTTTGGGCGATGGGTCAAGGTACTGGTCGCGGTCAGGCATTCCGAGACCGCCCTGCAAGAAATGCACGACGTTGTGGTCGGCGTCGTCGAAGCCCTGGTTGATCCACAAGCCGAAAATGTGGTCGGCGTTGGCGGTGAGCCCTTCAATTTCTCCATTTAACGTGGTGCCGAGATAGGCGGAGAGCGAAGTCTTGTTTGTGATGGTTGAAATTTTGGACATTTCGTCGGCGAGTGGTGTTAGCTTTTTGGCCTCAATGCCGTCGCTATCCATGAAGCTGGCGAAGTAGTCTCCTACTTTCTGCGAGATGCTGCCCTTGGCCGCGTGGGACGGGACCGCTTCTTGGATGAGATCGCGCACACGCTGGGCTGACTTCTCCCTTAGAATCGCGCGGGTATCGTAACTCGTCTGGCCAGCGGGTATCGCGACATTTTTCAGCCATCCGCCGTTGGCGTACTGGAAGAAGTCGTCGCCGGGCTTGATGGAATGATCAATGGAGCGGTCCATGTCATTCTCGCTTGTATTTTGAGCGACCGGCGGGGCTGTGCTGAAGGAGGCTGCAATCGCGAAGATCGCGACTAACGCAGTGGTGCGAAGAATAGGTAGCGAGGTCTGCATATTGCCTCCATGTGGCCGTGTGGGCGGCTGCATCCAACAACTGGCTGCCTCTCTGGCGACGCGCAGTCGTGACAATAGCGAAGTAGAGGCTTACCCATCGGACGTTTGCGGACCTCTTCCCTTGGGCCTTTTTCCCTTTTCAGGATTGTCATACGGTTTTGCATTACGCAATACTGTGTGATCCAACCATGCGTTTCGCGCGAGTGCAGCCGGAGTGTTGAGTATCAGGTTTGTGAAGCGATTGGCTTGAGATCGGCGACAGCGCTTGATCGAAAAACCTTACGCTATTCCGTTTCGATCTTAATGCGCAAAGACTTGAGGAACTTTTGATCCTGGTCGTTGAGAGTCAACGAAGAATTGGTCCGCATGGTGATGGATTCGATTTCGCTTTCGCCGGGCTTGGCACCTTGTTTGGAGAGGCCGATGGTGGCTTCGAGGACGAGGAAGATGTCGTAACCGCCATCTTTAATGCGGGAGACGACTTCGGAAATCTGATCGGAATCGGCCAGCGATTCATTGATGGCTTCGCCGAGGTCTTTCATGAGGCGCTTCAGTTGTTGATCCATTTCCGTCCTCCCAGAATTGCTTACCTCGTGAAGTGGATATCCACGCCGAGGATTGCGAGCAGGAGCCGAATGCAACCTACTACGGCTGCTATTCCGATCATGGCACCTGCGACAATGCCAATCCTGACAAGCATAAAGTCTTAGATGCCAAGTGCCTCGACCTTGTTCCGATGGGGGGCGGAAATCAAGTGATTTATTGTAACCCGGACCTTGCTAGAATTCATCCATGGGAAATGCGTCCACGGCGAGAAAAGTAGGAGCAGCGGCCCGGGTGGTGACGCAGCAGGCTGGGCGCACCCGTCTGGGTGGAGCGATTTGGTCCGGCGTGCGGGCAGCGTCGTCGTCGTTTGCGAAGGTTTTCCATGTGCTGTGGTTGGAAGTAACTGGATTTGTTTTCTTTGTCTTGGCACTGCTGGGAGGGACGGCAGCGGTGCGGGAATACCACAAAGTGGGCACGGGCCCGGTGAATATGAACAAGGTTTGGGCGGCCGGGGCACTTACCCTGGTGTTTGTCTATTTTGGGGCTACGTCGTTTTGGCGGGCTCGGAAGCGGCGGGTTTAGGGGGCTTGCCGCTGTAGAGTTTGTCGAGGATCCGGCCTAAAAGCGATTCCTCAGGGCTGAAGTCCTTCGGAATGACAAGTTCTTAATAGTTTTTTGGAAGAACGCGGCGCGAAATTTGGAGAGTCACGATTTGAAGAATCACCAAAAACTTAAAGTGCAGGCTGTGGTTTTCGATTACGGCAATGTTCTTAGTTTGGACCAAGATCCGAGAGCCGCCGAGGAGATGGCGCGGTTGTGCAACTTGCCGCTGGATGTTTTTTGCGAACGCTACTGGCATACGCGTCTGGCCTACGACCGCGCGGACTTAGATGGAAAGTCTTACTGGGAATCCGTGGCACGCGAACAGGCGTCTGTGCTGACGCCCGGAGTTCTGGAAGAGCTTTACCGGGTGGATAGCGAGGGGTGGGCCAATTCCAATCCTGTGATGCTGAGATGGGTGGACCAGTTGCGTTTGGCTGGCGTGCGGATGGCGCTGCTCTCCAACATGCCGCTGGAAGTCAGCTTGTTTCTGGTCAAGAATCGGAAATGGCTTGCGCTGTTCGACCCCTTGATTTTCTCGTGCGATGTGCGCAGCGTGAAGCCGGAGGAAGCGATTTACCGGAATTGCCTGGAGGGCTTGCGGTTGGCCCCCGAAGAAGTCTTGTTTCTGGACGACAAATTGCACAATGTTGAAGGAGCGCGCCGGCTGGGCATGCACAGCCTGGTATTCGAGACGGCGGAAAACACGCTGCCGTTGATTCGCGATCAGTTTGACTTGCCGATGCTGGATGAAGTGCTTGCTCTTCCGGTTTGATGGTGCTTGATCCTTTGCTAGAAAATCTCGCTAAAAAGCCTCGCTAGAAAGTCTGGAAGGCAGGGTCACGATGGAGAATAGAACTACCAATTCGGCTGCGGCGCTTCCTACAGAAACCTCCTCGCACATTCCTGTGCAAACCGTGTACGCTCCGGCGGATTTGGCTGGTTCCAATACTGCCAATTCAGTCGGCTACCCCGGGCAATACCCCTTCACACGCGGCGTGCAGTCGACGATGTATCGCGGGCGTCTGTGGACCATGCGGCAATACGCGGGCATGGGCGACGCCGACGAATCGAACAAGCGCTACAAATATTTGTTGTCGCAGGGGACGACGGGGCTTTCCGTGGCGTTTGATTTGCCCACGCAGATTGGGATGGATTCCGATCATGCGCTGGCCCTGGGGGAAGTGGGCAAGGTTGGCGTGGCCATTGATTCCGTCGAGGACATGCAGCGGCTGTTTGACGGCATTGATCTGACCAAGATTTCGACGTCGATGACGATCAATGCGACGGCGTCGATTTTGCTGGCGCTGTATGTGGCTGTCGCGAGGCGGCAGGGGTTGGATATTCGACTGCTTTCTGGAACGGTGCAGAACGATGTGCTCAAGGAATACATTGCGCGGGGGACTTATATTTATCCGCCATCGCAAGCGATGCGGATTATCACCGACATGTTTGCCTGGACGAATGAGAATGTTCCGGAATGGAACACGATTTCGATTTCCGGCTACCACATGCGGGAAGCGGGATCGACGGCGGTGCAGGAAGTGGCATTTACTTTGGGCGATGGGATTGCCTACGTGGAAGCTGCTCTTGCGGCTGGACTGGACATAGACAAGTTCGCGCCGCGATTGTCGTTTTTCTTTAATGCCCACAACAACTTCCTGGAAGAAGTAGCGAAATTCCGGTGTGCGCGGCGGATGTGGGCGCGCATTATGCGGGAGAAGTTTAAGGCCAAGAATCCGAAATCGTGGATGCTGCGGTTTCATGCCCAAACGGCGGGATCGACTCTGACCGCGCAGCAGCCGGAGAACAATATTGTCCGCACGGCGCTGCAGGCGATGGCGGCGGTGCTGGGCGGGACGCAGTCGCTGCATACGAATTCGTTTGATGAAGCGCTGGCCTTGCCAACGGAAAATGCGGCGCGGATTGCGCTTCGCACGCAGCAGATTGTTGGGTACGAGACGGGTGTTCCAAATACGGTTGATCCGCTGGCGGGGTCGTACTACATTGAGTCGCTGACGAATGAGATGGAGAAGCGGGCGTTGGCGTATCTGGAGAAGATCGAGGCCATGGGCGGAATGCTGAAGGCGATTGAACGCGGCTATGTGCAACAGGAAATCCAGAATGCCGCGTATGAATATCAGAAGTCTGTCGACCTTGAAGAAGCAGTTGTCGTCGGGGTGAACCGCTTTAAAGTGGGCGAAGAAAAGGCTGTACCGATTCAGCATATCGATCCATCGCTGGAACCAAAACAGATTGAACGCGTGCGGGCGTTGCGGGCGCGACGCGATGCGAAGCCCTGGCAGGACGCTCTGAAGGGCGTGGAAGAAACAGCTCGTGCTGGCGACAATTTGATGCCGCGAATCTTAACGGCGGTGGAAGCCTACGCAACTGTCGGCGAAATTTCCGATACGTTGAGGAAGGTTTTTGGAGAATATCGGGAAGCCGTGGTGGTGTAGTTAAAGTCGCACTTCCACCTGGTGATCGCAGGCTTCGCGGCAGGGTTCGCAGTACAGGAGGCCGTCAGCGCAGAGGCGTATACCTTCCAACGCATTGCAGAGGCAGCAATACTTGACGCAATTGCACTTGTCTTCCGTGGAGTCGCACTGACTGCACACGAATCGACCGTTCAGGGTAGCCATGATTCCAATCTACCGCCCGCAGAACGTTGATTCCAAGTGCCTTTCGTAACTGGTGTGTTATGCCGTCGATTTTCTCGGTAGGCAACGCAGGCGAGTTTTCCTCAGCCCTGGATTGACCGCCAAAAAATCCGCGTGATACGTTAATGAGTTCGCATTCCCGCAGTGCCAGGCCTGCTTGCCGAGGTGGTTTTGTCCGTTCAGGAAGTTAGTGTGCCGACCATTCGCAAAACCGCGCTGAACGCCGTCCATCGCCAGATGGGCGCGAAGATGGTGGACTTCAACGGCTGGAATATGCCAGTGGAATACCCCTGCAGCGGAGGCCTGGTGGCCGAACATATGGCGGTGCGCACGAGCGTGGGGATCTTCGATGTCAGCCACATGGGTGACATCCGTGTGGTGGGGCCGCAGGCCTTGGCAGCCGTTCAGCACGTCAGCATGAATGATGCCGCGAAGCTCGCGATCGGACAGGCACAGTACTCCGCGCTGCTCTATCCGCAAGGCACGTTCGTGGATGACGTGATTGTGCATCGGCTGGGTGAAGACGATTATTTGCTGGTGATTAATGCGGGTACTCGCGAGAAGGATTTTGCCTGGGTGCGCGACAACACGCGCCAGTTTGATTGCAAAGTTACCGACCTCAGCGACGACTACACGCAGATTGCGATTCAAGGACCGAAGGCGCATTTGCTGCTGCAGAAGCTCACCGATGCAAACTTGGGCGTGGTGAAGAATTATTGGTTCACGTATGGTACGGTTTGCGGATTGAAGAACGTGCTGATTGGACGCACGGGGTACACGGGCGAGGACGGATTTGAGATTTACGTTCCTTCCGACGAAGCGACGAGCGCAATGGTTTGGAACAAGGTGCTGGAAACGGGCAAGGAATTCGGCGCAGTGGCCTGCGGTCTAGGAGCGCGGAATACGTTGCGGCTGGAATCGAAAATGCCCCTGTATGAGCACGAAATTTCAGACGCCATCAACGTGTGGGAAGCTGGGTTGGCCCGTTTTTGCAAGATGGAGAAGGCTGATTTCATTGGCCGCACTGCGCTTGAAACAGCTAAAGCTGCGGGCTTGGCGAAGACTTTGGTTGGTGTGGAGATGACGGGCCGCGGCATTGCTCGCGATGGGTATAGGGTCCTGGACCTGGCTGGCGCGGCGATTGGGTATGTGACGAGTGGTTCTCCTGGTCCGTTCGTGAAAAAGAACATCGCCCTCGCGTATGTGCCGCCAAGTTTTGCAGCGTTGGGAACGCCGCTGCAAGTGGAAATTCGCGGACAGGGCGTGACGGCACAGGTGATTCCGACTCCGTTTTACAAGAGACCGAAGAGCTAAGTTCAATTCCTAAATCTAATTTCCGAGGGGCATATGGCATATCCGGCGGATCGCAAATACACGAAGGAACATGAATGGGTGATGGCTGACGGCGGTTCTGCTTCCATCGGCATCACGCATTATGCGCAGGAATCGCTGGGCGACATCGTTTTTGTCGATTTGCCTAAGGTGGGCTCGGAGATTGTGGCTGGGAAAATGTTTGGTTCCGTGGAGTCGGTGAAAGCCGTTTCAGATTTGTATGCGCCCGCCTCGGGCACGGTGACTGCGGTAAACGATGGTTTGACGACCGCGCCGGAAGCCGTGAACAAAGATGCGCACGGCAGTTGGATGCTGAAAATTACGTTGAAAGACGCCGCCGAACTGAATGCGCTGCTGTCCGCGGCGGACTACGAAAAGTTCGTAGCGGAAGAAGCGGGGAAGTAGGCGGAGGTCGGATTCACCTGCCAGGAAAACGCTGACGGCGATTTGTACCACGGGGGCATGGTTTGCTTGCTTGATTGCATCGGTCTGATTACGAACATCGTCTAAACTAAATAGATAATCCTTATGCGCTATCTTCCCAAGTCACCCACGGACCGCGCCTCCATGTTGCAGACGATTGGCGTCGGTTCTATCGACGATCTTTTCGCGCCAATCCCGGCAGAGTACCGTTTGCAGCGCGATTTGAACATTCCGCGCCAGATGGCGGAATCCGAAATTGTGGATTGGTTTCAACAACGCGCCCGCGAGAACGGCGAGGGATTTACAACGTTCCTAGGCGCAGGCGCCTACAACCATTATCGTCCCGTGATAATTGATGCGCTGATTTCACGCGGCGAGTTCTTAACTGCTTACACGCCGTATCAGGCGGAGATATCGCAAGGCACACTGCAAGCAATTTTTGAGTTTCAGAGCATGATCTGCGAGCTGACTGGCATGGAGGTAGCCAACGCGTCCATGTATGACGGTTCCACGGCCGCCGCCGAAGCCATCATGATGGCGGTGCGGGTTACGGGACGCAGCTCCGCGGTGGTGGCGCGGAGTGTGCATCCTGAATATCAGCAGGTGATCAAGACGTACGCCACGCATCAGGGCCTGCCGCTGAGCACGGTGAGCTTTGCCAAGAATGGTCGCGTGGATATTGCGGCGTTAGAACCAGCGATCACTAGTGACACGGCTTGCGTATTGATCCAGTCTCCGAACTTCTTTGGAACTATCGAGGATGTAACCGCCATTGCGGAGTTAGCCCACAGCAAAGGGGCGCTGCTTGTTGTTTCAATTACAGAAGCGATTTCACTGGGGATTGTTAAGCCTCCGAGTGAGGCCGACATTGTCGCGATGGAAGCGCAGTCATTTGGTGTGCCTCTTGGCTTCGGTGGTCCGTATTGCGGAGTGCTGGCGACGCGTGAGAAGTTTGTGCGCCAACTGCCCGGACGCCTGGCGGGACAGACGACAGACAAGCACGGTAATCGCGGTTTTGTGTTAACGCTGGCCACGCGCGAGCAGCATATCCGCCGTGAGAAGGCAACGTCGAACATCTGCACGAACCAGGCGCTGGTTGCATTGATGGCGAACATCTTCATGACAGTTTATGGGCGCGTGGGTCTGCGAGAGCTCGCCAAACAGAATCTGGCGAAGGCCGCGTATGCAGCGGACCACTTTGGCAAAGAAGCGCAGGTGTTGTTTTCAGATGCACCTCGATTTCATGAATTTGTAGTGCAGACGACCGAGGATTCTAGTGTGCTCAACAGTCGGCTGCTAGGGCACAAGATCGTTGGCGGCTTTCCGTTGAAGCGGTTTTATCCGGAATTGGGCAATGCTGCGCTGTGGTGCTGCACGGAACTGACGCCGCGGAGTGTTATGGATACTGTGTGCGGGTTACTTTCTGAGTACGAAGAGTCGGCCAAGACGAACGAGCCCCGGATGCAGGAGGTGGCGCAGTGAGCATTACAAAAGCGACCCGCCACATCAGCCAGAACGAAGGATTGATTTTTGAAAAGTCGTCGCCGGGGAAAGCTGCCTGGAAGCTGCCTCCGTTGGATGTTCCAGAAGTGGATGCTGAAAAACTATTGGGGTCTTCGGTAAGAAGCGACTTGGGTGAGATGCCGGAAGTGAGCGAGATTGAGATTATTCGGCACTTTACGCGGCTATCGACCTGGAACTACGCGATTGATCTGGGAATGTATCCGCTGGGTTCCTGCACGATGAAATACAATCCGCGCGTGAATGAAGTTGTGGTGCGACTGGACCGCTTGGCCAACGCGCATCCGTATGCGCCGGAAAAGATTTCCCAAGGGGCGCTGCGCATTCTGAAAGTGCTAAGCGACGCGCTGGTCGAAATCACGGGCATGGATACGATTACCTTGCAGCCCGCTGCGGGTGCGCAAGGCGAAATGACCGGGTTGCTGATGGTCCGTGCTTACCACGAATCGAAAGGCAATGCTCGCAAGAAGGTCTTGATTCCAGATTCCGCGCATGGAACAAACCCCGCGACGGCGGCCATGGTGGACTACGCCGTGGAGAATTTGAAGTCCAACGAGCACGGCATGGTGGACCCCGCGGCCTTGGCAGCGCAAATGAATGACGACGTGGCTGCGCTGATGCTCACGAACCCGAATACGCTGGGGGTATTTGAACAGGAAATCCATAAGATTGCGGACATTCTTCATGCCAAGGGTGGCCTGCTTTACATGGATGGCGCGAATATGAACGCGCTGGTTGGCAAGGCGCGTCCCGGCGATTTCGGTGTTGATGTGATGCACTTGAATTTGCACAAGACGTTTTCTACGCCACATGGCGGTGGAGGTCCGGGTTCTGGCCCGGTCGCGTGTAAACAGATTCTGGAGCCGTTTCTGCCGTCGCCAGTCGTGGTAACCAAGCCGGATGGGACGCTTGGATTCGAGTATGATCGTCCGCAGTCGGTGGGCCGCGTTAGGGCGTTTTATGGCAACTTCGGTATGTTTGTCCGGGCGCTGGCTTACATCATGGCCAACGGTCCGGATGGTTTGCGACAGACCACAGAAGATGCGGTGCTCAACGCCAACTACATCCGCAAAGAGCTTACCGGCACATTTGATTTGCCCTACTCCACGCCTTCGATGCATGAAGTTGTTTTCAGCGATAAGTTGCAGAGCAAGAACGGCATCAAGACGATGGACCTGGCCAAGCGGCTGATCGATTACGGCTTCCACCCCTATACGACGGCGTTTCCGCTGATTGTTGCGGGCGCGCTGATGATTGAGCCAACGGAGAGTGAATCCAAAGAAGAGTTGGATTTGTTTGTGGAAGCGATGAAGTCAATCGCGCAAGAAGCTGAAAACGAGCCGCAGACGATACTGGATGCGCCCCACAATACGCGTATCTCGCGGCTGGACGAGACAGCTGCGGCGCGGAAGCCTGTTCTGAGATGGAAACGTCCGAGCTAGAAATTCGCTCTGCAAGCAGGATTTGTCATTCCAATCGTTCCAGCGAGGAATCCCTGCTCGGTCGAAAATTCGTTGGTAGTAGAGGGATTCCTCGCTTCGCTCGGAATGACAAATCTACTCTTTGGTCTGATTACTTCTCGGTAATTTCCGCCGCAGCGCGGGTCTTCTCCCAATCCAGATAAATGTGGCAGCCTTTGCCCATTTCATGGAAGCTGATGGTGAAGTTTTCTACGGCGGAGGGCAGCTCGCTCACTTGCATCTCGGCCTGCAGCAGGTCCTGCTTGGCATCGTATTCCGTGCCCCATTGGCCGGTCTGCTTGTTAATCATGAGCGTCCAGCTTTTTTCGTTGGGAGTCGTGTACAGGGTGTACTTGCCGGCAGGCACATTTTTCCCGCCAATTGTCAGATCTGCGGTAGTCACGAAAGTGGTTGCGTCGTTCGCGCCGGTGCGCCATTCTTTTCCGAACGGAACGAGTCCGCCGTAAATCTTGCGACCTTTGGCGCGCGGGCTGGAGTAATCGACGGTGATGGTCTTGCCGTCGGCAAATTTGCATTGTGCCTGGGCGGGCGGACTGGGACGCTTGCTCTTGTCTTTGTCTTGAGCGAAGGAAATGCTGCTAGCCGCCAGTGCGAGCGCGAGAGTGAGGGAGGTGAGGGTAAAACGCTTCATTGAAAAAGTCTCCTTGGGAATTCTCAACAACAACATTGGGTTGCAGTGTTTAGACGCGGCAACTGCCTTGAGGTTACACGGGGTAGCCGAAATATCCTAGTGTGCACGGGCTGGAGTTGTGCTCGATACAATGGGATTATGTCTGTCTACGACGAAAAGCGGCAAGAATTAGAACGGTCTGAGTTCATGATGGGGGTTCCGCGCGGTCGTCTGGCGGTGACGCTGGACGCAATTACCGACGCCATGGCGCTGGTGGGTCAGCACGGCATCTATTGCCAGAGTCAGCGGCAAGCTGGTTTGCCGGCGATGGATATTCAGGTGGTGATGAAGAGCTTGGCGGATGCGAAGGAATTGATTCAGGGGGTGATGGAGGAGTTGAAGGTTAGGACGAAAGAATGAGAGGCACGGGAGTTAGGTGCGTTTGTGCCTGCTTGAGTCGCGCTGTTTGCGGAACATGCGCGGATCGTAGTTGAGCGGCTCAACATTGCGAATTACGATCCTCTTGAATCCAGGATGTTGCGGATTGATCAGCCAGTTGTTTTCGGTTGCGGCCAACGCCGACGGTACAAGTAACAAGCAATGTTCCGCTTGCTCGACGAAATCGTCGCCCAGTCGGGCCAGCGCAGAAGGGGCTGGGGAACTGCGCCAGTTTGCTGGGAGCGCACTGGATTCAATGCGGTTGCGGGAAAGATTCTCGGGGATGTCGGCAGTGGCCAGAACCAGATCGTTGGGGGGATCGTTCGAATCCAGGTGGACGAAGTACTCCAGCATGGCCAAAGATTGATGCTCGGAGGTGTAGGCGAGACGTGTTCCAGGGCTGGACCATCTTCCTCCGTAGCGGTAAGCTCCCTCACCGTCAAATGGCGTCCTGGCGTAGGGGGCACGCAGAATTCGATAGACCCGTGTCAACTCACCCCGCCGTAAGCAATGCGTCCGAGGATGTTCTCGATCTGGCGCGCGCCGAGTTCGGTGTCAACGGCGGCGATGGGCGCGAGGCCTCCCAGTGCGCGATTCGGCTGCTTAAGCCAATGCACGGCGCGTTCGTGGTTGCCAAGACTTTCATGAGCCAAGGCCATGATGCGTGCGAGGCGGTAGAGGCGGTCGGATTCGAAACGGGCTAGGCGGCCACTGCCGCGCCTGCGTTGCAAGCTACGTGCGGAGAGGTCCAACGATTCGGCCAGTTCTTTTAGAGTCAAGCCCGCAGTACGCATTAGCTCCTCGACGACGGCCGGAGGGAAGCCTTCGCGGATGGCCTCTCGCATGTCGTGGTCCGTGGCCAGTGAGCGCCCGAGGGCATGTGCACCGCCAAGTTCTTCGACCACCGCGTGGAGTTCGTTTACCATTTGTCGTCTAGTATGGCGACAAATGGCGCAATTGTCAAGGGGGTAAAATCAGTCCGGCAGGTGGTGCCGCCCAGTTGTCACATGAGCCTTCGGCGCTTGACCGCGCTAATATCGGTACCCTCGAGTTTGAACCACTCGCCATTTGCCCGTTTCGTTTCGAAGCGTTTGTGCCAGTAAGCCTCGATGCCAGTCGGGTCGTCTGTTTTGATGGAATGGACGGTCGTGGCTTTCTCCGGCAACTGTATCGCCAATTCGTAGCCTCTGCGTCCAAGGGAGTTGGTCTTGCCAATTTTGTAATGTTTTCCAGATTTAATTAGGTAAACCCAACCTATATCACCGTCGTGGGGTTCATCTGCCGGGATTCCCTCACTGCTCAGAGATGTTTGTTCGCAGATTTGAATAACATCTTCAAATCCCGAGTGGCTTCGGCAACTCCACTCTGCGTATTCGTTCGTTCTTTGAGCCGCATCTGGAGAATACTTTTTCGTTTGGGAATGAAGAGTCTTGCTTGGTTTCAAAAGAAGCTCCCCTTTGACTGGGATCCTACCGATTTCCCGAATAAGCTCTATGAAACGAATATTGAGTTCCTCTTCTACACAATCCCGTACTTCCCCGTTTCAATCAGTCTTTGAGCCACTAGTTGTCGCAGGGCAATGGTATTGAACGGCTCAAACTTCGCCAAACGCCGAACGATGGCCAACTGCGTTCGCAGCATATCCCCTTCGGCCACGGCGGCCGTGACTTTCTTGGCTGCGGCTTCAATCTTCTCCATGGCTTGGGTCAGATAGATCTGTGTCATGGCGATTGGGAGTCTAGCGCCTGCTTCCCCATGGGCTGTGATGAGTTTTTGCGTGCGGAGCAGGGAGGATTCCATGGCGTAAGCTTCGATAATCATGTCCGCGAGCGCTCCGACGATTTCCTGCTGATCGACGAGCGCCTGCATGTATTTCTGCGACGCGGCACCCGCAATGAGCAGGCCAAGTTTTTTCGCATTCGCAACAATCGCGCGTTCGGCGGCTAACGGGCCTTCTGCTTCTTCGCTCATGCTTGGGCCTGACATCACTTCGTCCATCACGCGCTTGATGGCTGGCAGCAACGCAAGCCGACCACTTAGCGCGCGCTTCAGAACGAAGCCTGTAATGATCAGGCGGTTGATCTCGTTGGTGCCTTCGAAGATGCGATTGATGCGGGCATCGCGATAAGCGCGCTCGGCGGGATACTCTTCGACGAAGCCATAACCGGCATAGACTTGCACGAATTCATCGACTACGTAGTCGAGCATTTCAGAAGCCCACACTTTCACGATGGAACATTCGACGGCGTATTCCTCTATACCTTTGCGGGCTTGCGTCATGGCATCGGAGGCGGATTTGTCGATTTCCGAGAGCACGCTATCCATCATGCCGACGGTGCGATAGACGATCGATTCGCCGACGTAGATGCCGACGGCTTGGTTGGCGAGTTTTTCGCGGATCAAACCGAAATCAGAAATCGGCTTCTCGAAAGCCTTGCGCTGTTTGGCATAGGCGATAGTTTGGTTGGCGGAGTTGCGGGCGCCGCCGACGGCGCTAGCTCCTAGCTTGAAGCGGCCAACGTTCAGGATGTTGAAAGCGATGACGTGGCCGCGGCCGATTTCTCCGAGTACATTTTCGACGGGAACCTGGCAATCGTTGAGGATGAGCGGGCAAGTCGACGATCCGCGAATGCCGAGCTTGTGTTCTTCTTTGCCGATCGACAAGCCGGGAAAGTCTTTCTCGACCAGAAATGCTGTGAATTTTTCGCCGTCAATCTTCGCGAAAACGGTGAAGAGGTCGGCGAAAGCGGCGTTGGTGATCCACATCTTTTCACCGTTGAGCAGGTAGTGTTTGCCGTCTGGCGAGAGTTGGGCGCGGGCGCGACAGTTGAGTGCATCGGAGCCGGAAGTGGCTTCCGAAAGAGCGTAGGCACCCACGATTTCACCGGCCGCCATTTTGGGCAAGTACTTCTGCTTTTGCAATTCGTTGCCGAAGAATACGAGCGGTAAAGTTCCAATTCCGGTATGCGCGCCCCAGGTTGTGGCAAAGCCCGCGTATTTCGCGATGCGGTCGGCAATCAGACAGGACGTTACCTTGTCCATTTCCAGGCCGCCGTACGCTTCCGGGATATCAACCGTCGAAAGCCCAAGCTCGGCGGCCTTCTTGAGCAGATCGCGAGAGACGGAGTAATCCTTATGTTCCATTTTCTCGGCGTTGGGAACGATTTCGTTGTTGCAGAAATCGTCGGCGGTTTGCGCGATCATGCGATGCTGCTCGGAAAAATCTTCGGGCGTGAATATCTCGTTGGGTTGGCGGTCTTCAATTAAAAAGCTGCAGCCGGTGATGCGGGTCTTCGGGAGCGCGGTGGTTGCCATGTCACACCTCAAACCTTCTTCTACCACAGAGGACACAGAGGTTCACAGAGGAAATGCTGAAGTCTGTAGAAACAAAAATCCAGAGCTTCCTCTGTGTCCTCTGTGGTTAACAAAGGTTTTCAAAAATCCCCGCCGCGCCCATCCCGCCGCCGACGCACATGGTGACCATGCCGTAGCGAGCCTTGCGGCGTTGGAGTTCGCGTAGGAGCGTGGCGGTGAGTTTGGCGCCGGTGCATCCTAAAGGATGACCGAGAGCGACAGCGCCTCCGTTGGGATTAACACGTTCCGGATCAAGGCCAGCTTCCTTGATCACAGCTAAAGATTGCGCGGCAAAAGCTTCGTTCAGTTCGAATATGGCAATGTCTTCGAGTTTAAGTCCGGCGAGCTTGAGAGCTTTGGGAATCGCGAACACTGGGCCCAATCCCATTTCTTCCGGCTTGTACCCGGCGGTGGCGAAGGCGACATAGCGGGCGAGCGGCTGAATTCCGAGCTGTTTGGCGCGGTCGGCTGACATGACGACGGAAGCAGCGGCTCCATCCGACATCTGCGAAGAATTGCCAGCCGTAACCGTCCCTTTTACTTTGAATGCGGGGCGTAGCGCGGCCAAGGCTTCAAGTGTAGTGTCAGCGCGAGGGCCTTCGTCAACTTTGAAGACTATTTCAGTGCGCTTCGGTCTTGAGCCGTTGGGCGTTGTAAAGCTGACTGGTACGGGAACCGTTTCATCTTCAAACTTTCCAGCGGCGATGGCAGCGAGCGCTTTCTGGTGGCTGCGCAGAGAGAAGGCATCAGCCTCTTCGCGAGTGATGTTGAAACGTTGCGCGAGGCGTTCGGCTGTGAGGCCCATGGAAAGATATGCGCCGGGATTGTTGTCGACTAGCCACGGGTTGGGAGCAACCTTGTGGCCTCCCATGGGAATCATGGTCATGGATTCCGTGCCGCCGGCGACGATGACTTCCGCGCCACCCGCCTGAATACGCTCGGCGGCCATAGCGATCGATTGCAGGCCAGAGGAACAGAAGCGGTTGATGGTCATCGCGGAAATCTCAATCGGCAGTCCCGCGCGCAGAGAAGCGATGCGAGCCACGTTCATGCCCTGTTCCGCTTCCGGCATAGCGCAACCGAGAATGACATCTTCAATTTCGTGGGGATCGAGTTGTGGCACGCGGTCGAGCGCGCCCTTGATGGCGACGGCGGCTAGCTCGTCCGGACGCGTGGCACGGAGCGTGCCTTTGTAGGCGCGCCCCACGGGGGTGCGAACGGAGGATACGAGAACGACTTCGCGCATAGGAACTCCTGCTTGCTCTTAGCTTAAACCCAAAACCTTCTGACTACAGAGGACACTGAGGGTCACTGAGGTTGTGAGGCCTTCCCCCTACGATGTCGCTTCAGTTTCGCAGTGTCTTCCCTGTTTTCAGCGTAAACTGAATCCGCTCCTGCGTTTTCTTTTCACCACAGAGAGATTTGAATGCCTCACGTTCCAGATCCAGCAAGTATTGCTCGCTGACAAGTGTTCCTGGAGTGACGTTGCCGCCGCAGAGGACTTCTGCGATCTTCGTGCCGAGTTTGGCTTCGTGTTCCGTGATGAACTCGCCTTGACGCATAAAGTAAATGCCCATTTTGAGTGTGGCCAGCATGTTGTCGCCGGGAGCGGGGATGTCGGTGCGCGGGACGGGAGCCTGGTAACCTGCACGGACCAGCTCCTGGGCGCGGGCTTTGGCGTCGGCGAGAACGCGCTCGCGGTTCATGGTGATGCCGTCGGAATTGGAGAGGAAGCCGAGCCCGCGCGCTTCGGCGGCGGAAGTTGCGACTCTTGCTGTCGCGATAGTTTCGAAGGTCTTCTTCATGGTTTCGACAAGTTCGACGGTTTCGCGACTTTCGTTCTTGGAACCTGCTGGACGGATGGATGCCGCGCTATCGACTGCGCGCAACAACATTTCTTTGCAACCGCCACCGCCAGGGAGCAGGCCGACACCGACTTCGACCAGACCCATGTAGAGTTCGGCATGGGGTTGACGGGCGGCAGCGTGGAGCGAGAGTTCGCAGCCTCCGCCGAGAGTCAAGCCGAAGGGCGCGGCCACAACCGGTTTTGGAGAAAACTTAATCGCCTGCGTCATGCCTTGGAACTGCTTTATCGCTAGATCAACTTCGTCCCACTCACCTTCTTGAATGGACATGAGTAGCATCATCAAATTTGCGCCGACGGAGAAATTCGTGGCATCGTTGGTAATGGCGAAGCCGTCGAAATTGTCGCCCGCGCCGCCGGGCTTCAACGTCTGCGTGATCAGGCTGATGATGTCGCCGCCGATTGAGTTCATCTTGGAATGGAACTCGATGCAGGCAATACCACCGCCGAGATCGACGAGCGACGCGCCAGCGTTCTTCTTTACGACGCCGTTTGATTTCTTTGCTACGGCGACGGACCAGACTCCTGCGGAGACTTCGACGGGCTTGTGTCCAGCGGAACTCAGATCGAAGTACGCTCGACCGGATGCAGGCTTGGCTTCGTCCGCATACCAGGACGTTTTGCCGGAAGCGAGCAACTTCTCAACATTCGCTGCTACCGGCTTTCCCTCGGCTTTCATGCGGGCTACCGAGGATTCCACTCCAGCCGCGTCCCACAATTCAAACGGGCCGAGTTCCCAGTTAAACCCCATCTTCATAGCACGGTCGATCTCCACCACGGTGTCGGAGATTTCTGGAACACGGTTGGCAGAGTAAGTCCAAAGTTCGGAAAGTGCTTGCCACAGAAACTGTCCCGCGCGATCCGGTTTGGTACCACTGCCATCGAGACCGAGCAGCGTTTTTACTCGCGCGCCCGTGTCTTCGATATTCTTGGCCATGTCGAGAGCGGGGAACTTCGGCTTGGCCTGGACATGGTATTCAAGAGTCTTCCAGTCGATGGCTTGGCGTTCGTCTTCTTTGCCGTCGCCGCCTTTGATCTTCCTGTAAAACCCAGCTTTGGTCTTGTCGCCGAGCCATTTGCGATCGAGCATTTGCTGGAAGAAGCCGGGGAGCTGCAGGTCGCTACGCTCGTCGTGAACATTCTGCGCCATGTTGCTGACCACATGGCCGACAATGTCGAGTCCCACCATATCGGTTAGGCGGAATGTTGCGGATTTGGGCCAGCCAACCGCTTGTCCAGTCAACGCATCGACTTCTTCGATCGTCAGATCCATCGCCTGCATGATGCGCATCACGTTCAGCATGGAAAAAATTCCAATGCGGTTACCGATAAAGTTCGGCGTGTCTTTCGCAGAGACAATGCCCTTGCCCAAGCGGGTGTCGCAAAAGTGAGCGATGGTATCGAGTGCGGTGCGGTCTGTCTCTGGAGTAGGGATTAGCTCTAGCAGGCGCATGTAGCGCGGCGGATTAAAGAAGTGCGTCCCAAACCAGTTGCGGCGGAAGTCATCCGAAAAGCCTTCGGCAATCTTGGCGACCGGCAGTCCGCTGGTATTGGTCGTGATGATCGTTCCGGGGCGGCGCAGCGCTTCTACTTTGCGCAGTAGCGCGCGTTTGAGGTCGAGATTTTCGACGACCGCTTCAATAATCCAATCAGCTTCCGCAACTTTGGCCAGGTCGTCTTCAAAATTGCCGACCGTGACCAAGTTCGTCAGCGAAGCCTCAAAGAAAGCGGCGGGCTTTGATTTGCGGGAGGCATCGAGTCCGGCCGCCGCGACCTGATTGCGAGACTTCGCATCCGACGGAACCAAATTGGGCGGAACGATATCCAGCAAAAACGTGACAACGCCAGCGTTGGCAAGATGCGCTGCGATGCGGCTACCCATGGTTCCAGCGCCTAAAACTGCGACCTTCTGGATTAGCTTCATGCTGGTCTCTTTCCTTACTACGGCAGTGTATCTACTGCCCAGTCGTTCTTACCAGTGTTAGCGACGACGATTTTAGTGAATTTTCGATGGACTTGTTTCGATTCTCCCGTCGCCTGCAGGAGGACTACCGGGAACTCATATCGCCGATTGCCTAGGGGGCGGCCGCGAACGATTTCGAAGGCGCGCAGGGAAGAACCGCCAAAGAGAGTGTCGATGCCCGCTTCGGAGCTCTTGTGTTTGGCGCGGTCCGTGAGCAGGAGTAATCCAGCCTCTTGGTCGTTGCTTTGCCAGGCAGAGAGGAAGCGGTTGGCGGTGGCCAGGGCAGCAAGGTAATTTGCGCCGCCGGTCGGAACTTGGGATTTGTGCTTCTTTGCCCACAAGAGCGGGGAGCACGCCAGCGCCATTGCAATCACGGCGCACAGAGCGGTTCGAGAATTTCTTGGCGAAATAGAAGCTGAAGGGAGGCCCATGATTTAGCGTAGTTCTATTACGAGATCAGCTTCGCCAGAATGAACGCGGCACCGGCTGCGAGTCCGCCAATCACGACCGTTTGCAGCGCGCCACGAATCGGCGAAGTCCCCGTGAATCGCCCTTTGATGAATCCAAAAATACCGAGCGCAGCCAGCGTAACGATAGCGGAAATCATTAAGCCTTTCGTCGCGGTGTTCACAATCATGTAAGGCGTGAGCGGGATGAAGCCCCCGGCGACGTAGGCGAGCGCGATGGTGGCTGCGCTGGTGACGGCGCGACGGGGATCCGGCTCTTCGAGACCCAGTTCAAACTTCATCATGAAATCGACCCACGCCTTCGGGTTGCGGGCCAAGCCCTCGACCACGTGCGAGGCTTCCTGCTCAGTTACAGCGTAGGACTGGAAGATACGGTTGATCTCAGCTTTTTCTTCTTCCGGGATCTCGATCACCTCGCGTTCCTCACGTTCCCGTTCTTGCAGATAGTGCTCGGCATCACCGCGGGCAGCGAGGTATCCGCCCAGACCCATCGCAATGGATCCAGCCGCAATTTCGGCGAGACCGCCTATGACGATCAAGTGATTCGGACTAAGAGTACTGGAGAGCGGGTTTGAACTCACAGCACCGGAAAGTCCCGCAGCCAACGCAAAGGGGACGGTCAGGCCGTCGGCCATGCCGATGACCACATCGCGCACGAAATTACCGGATGTGAAGTGCTGCTCGGAATGGATTCTAAGGGGCATAGGGTATCTCCTGGTTTCAAATTGCCGTTTTGGGCATCGCTGTTGAGAGAGTTGTTGCCATCGAGTGTTCCTGTTCAAAGCTCAGTGCTTCAAAGTTCCGGATGCGTTTCCAAATATTTTTGCGCTCGCCGAACTACCTGGCGCTCTCCGCCGTAGGCCAATTTCTTAGGAGCTTCGTCAATCGGCAGCCAAAGGGCCTGACGGACTTCCACGCGCATTGCCTCGGAAACATCGTCGATACGGCCAGCTTCATAGCGCATGAGGTAAAAGCTTACAACCTTGAACACTCGAGCGCCGTCGCCCCAATTGCGGACGTAGGAGTATTTGCTGTCCACCAGTTTGGCGACGTTCCGAGCGGTGATACCGGTTTCTTCTCGCACTTCGCGCAGGGCCGCTTCCAGTGGCGTCTCACCAGGGTCGAGGGTGCCCTTGGGGAGACAAAGTGTCACTTTCCGCATACGCTTTTTGTTAGCTTGCGTGGCGGAATCCTCTTTGAAATGGGGCTCAATGACCGCAACGCACCAGACTCCGGCCTTACGCCGGATCACTACACCGCCCGCAGAGAACTCACGCACCATCCTCCCAAGTTAGCAGCGATTAAGGAGTTCGTCATCTTGGCGAGGGGTCAACCGGGCGGTCGGCCGGGCTTGGGTAACGTGGTACGCAACCTAAGTCATGACGCAAAGGGCTTTCTTGGCATCCAATTTGCATAGTAAGAAGATAGAGAAGTTCGGTTTCATCGGAAGGTATATCCCGTGGAGAGACTACGGCGAGTAGCGCGCTCGGTTCGAGCCTTCGGCAGGGAATTGGCTCGCGGACCTGGAATTCGTGTTGCGGGCATTGGCGTTCCTGAGACTCCGAGGCTTGGACTCGCGCTCGGCGGCGGGTTTGCGCGTGGGATCGCCCATATCGGCGTGCTCAAGGTGCTGGAAGAGGCGCGGATTCCGGTGCAATACATTGCGGGTACGAGTGTTGGCGCGTTTATTGGCGCGGCCTACTGCAGTGGCCTTTCTATCGCGGAAATGGAAGAGATTGCGTATCGCGTCCGCTCGCGACACCTGGCGCGATGGACGGTCTCTAAGCTGGGGCTGGCCAGCAACGAGCGCATGGGAGACTTCCTAAATAAGATTCTGAAGCACAAATCCTTTGAGGGCCTGAAAATTCCTTTAGCAGTGACGGCCACCGACTGCGCCACCGGTGAGGGCGTTGTGTTTCGTGCGGGGTTGCCAGTAGCGTCGCTGATTCACGCTGTGCGCGCGAGCTGCGCCTATCCCGGAATGTTTCAGCCCGTGGAGATTCACGGACGCCACTTTGTGGATGGAATGTTGGTCCATCCCGTGCCTTCGGCCCCGCTGCGCGCGATGGGCGCGAGTCACGTGCTGGCAATTCATCTGAGAACTGGGGCCCAACTAACTGGGCCGCAAACGATGTTCGACGTGATTGGGCGCAGCTTCAATTTTGCTCTCGACAGAAGCGCGGGAAGCTGGAAAGCAGCAAGTGATCTTGTAGTCGAGCCGGACATGACCGAGTTTGCCTACGACGATTTTACTCGCGCTGGAGAAATGATTCGCGTTGGTGAACTGGCGATGCGGCAGGCATTACCGCAGGTGAAGGCGTGGTTCGCGGCGGAGAAATCTTTCGTGCGGTCGCTTTCGAGGGTGCAAGCGCCACTGGCGGAACCATTACTCTAGCGAATTGTGGAAAGGATTGGGTCGTGTGGCGACGGAGCTCGCTCCGTCGAGATCCTAACTATATTTATATTCCCGTTATGCCGTGCCACGTTCCACAGCCAGCGTCTCTTCCAATATCCTCTTCCATGCGCGCTCTACATGGCGTTCGGTCGTATTCGTCTGACCCACACAAAAGCGCAAAGTGAATTTTCCATCCAACTTCGTGTGTGTAAGGTAAAGATCGCCGCTGCGGTTGAGGCGGTCCATCAAAGCCTGATTCACCGCGTCGCCTCCTCGGTGACGGAAGCAGACCAGGTTGAGTGGAACGGGCGCGGCCAATTCAAAGCGCGGATCGATCCGTATCCAACCAGTCAACTTATGCGCTAGCCGCACATGCTCGCGAACGTGATGCTGTAGACCCTCAATGCCGTAGTGTCGGATGACGAACCACAGCTTGAGTGCGCGGAAGCGGCGTCCCAACTGAATGTGCCAGTCGCGGTAGTCGAACACGGCGCCGGATTCCGTGGCTTGGTTCTTTAGATATTCTGGCAGAACACTTAGCGTCTGAATCAGAGTTTTGCGGTCGGCAACGTAGAAAGCATCACAATCGAAGTTTGTGAACATCCACTTGTGCGGATCGAAACAGTAGCTATCGGCATATTCCAGGCCGTTCTGAATCCAGCGAAATTCCGGACAGAGAGCTGCGGTACCAGACATAGCGGCATCCACATGAAACCACAGTCCGTGCTGCTGGCAGATAGCGCCAATGGCATCCAGCGGGTCCATAGCGGTGGAAGAAGTTGTTCCAGTAGTGGAACACACGAAGAACGGAATCAAGCCAGCGCGTTTATCTTCTTCGATGCGGCGGGCCAGCTCTTCCGGTCTCATGGCGAAGTTCTCGTCCACGGAAATAAGCCGGAGGTTTCCGCGTCCGAGGCCGGCGATCATCATGGCTTTCTCAATGGAGGAATGGGCTTGCGTCGAGGTGTAGCCGACGAGTTTGCCGTTGCATCCACTTTGGTTGCTGGCAAAGTTGGTGGCACGTTCGCGTGCCGCGAGAACTGCCGTTAACGAAGCTGTTGACGCAGTATCCTGAATGACGCCGCCTCCCGCGCTGGTCGAGAGAAACTTTCGCGGTAAGCCCAGCATTCCCGCCAGCCAATCCAGTACATGCGTTTCAACTTCAGTACAAGCGGGACTCGTTGCCCAAAGCATGCCTTGCACGCCAAGTCCCGAAGAGACTAAGTCTCCCAGGATTGCGGGCGCCGATGCATTCGCGGGAAAGTATGCAAAGAAATTTGGCGATTGCCAATGCGTAATGCCAGGGAAAAGTTTGGCCACATCGCCGAGAATTGCTTCAAACGGTTCCCCTTGCTGCGGAGGCTCTGCCGGCAATAAAGCACGAATCTCCCCGGGCTTTGCCTGCGAGAGGACGGGGAAAGTCTCAATGCGTTGCTGATAATCAGCAATCCAGTCGATAACGGCGTGGCCGTGGCGCCGAAATTCTTCCGGAGTCATGTGAAACGTTTTTGGTTCAGGCAAAAGGCCTCCTTGTTAGTTACAACTGCTTTTAAGGCTTGTCATTCCGAGCGTCAGTAAGGAATCCCTTTGTTGCGAGGTTGCTCACGAGGCCGGGATGCTTCACTTCGCCCAGCATCACGATTTCTCAGTTTTCAAGCCAAGCGTCCGAAGAACACCCGCGTCCAATACTCAAAAGCTACTTGACCATCGGTCTGGCAGCGATGAAAAAGCTTGCCGAGTTCGCGGCGGAGGGGCTCGTAGCTGGGATCCCCGGGCTGCGGCGTGTAGGACGAAGAAAATACTCGGCCTTCTAACGACGGCAAATCGAATGCTTGGCGCATCGGGAAATTTGCCTCCTCATACGGCGAAGACTCAAAAAACTCTCCGATAACCTCGGTCGTGCGCTCGTGGCGGACTTCAGCGTAGTCCGTGCCGTATTTCAGGAGCAGTTCTTCGTAAGCAAGCAGGAAGGGCGTGCTGTCCGTGATGCGTTCATTCCACAGCAAGATCACCCAGCCGCGAGGTCTCAAGATACGTTGAAACTCCCGACGCGCCCCTTCTCGATCAAACCAGTGCGCGGCCTGGGCTGCCAGCACAAAATCTACGCTCTGGTTTGCGAGCGTTGTGGCTTCGGCTGTGCCTTGAAGAGCGCGAAATCGAGGGAATTCAGCCAGAAACTTCTCGCCCGCTTGCCGCATTTCCGAATTGGGTTCAATGCCAGTCACGGAATTGCCGTTTTCGAGAAGCAAGCGCGTAAAGAGGCCTGTTCCAAATCCGACGTCCGCGATATCTGTCGACTGAGTGAGGCCGCACTTGTCGTGCAGCAAGACCAATATCTCGCGAGGGTAGCCAGGGCGGTAGCGCACGTAGTTTTCCACACGGCTGGAGAATCGAGTGGTCGCGTTTGGTGCGGGCATGTAACTAGTTTAGTGTGGAGCGGCCAAATCCGCGACCGGCGAAAGAGTACAATCAAAACTTTTAGGGCTCGTGATCGTAGGGTTGCGAGGCGACTGCGAGAGAATGTATGAGTCTGCTGTCGGTTGGGGAATTGGCTCCCGATTTCGAGTTGCCCGCGTTGATCGCTGGTGTCAAGCGCCGGTTTCGGCTGAGCAGCCAGCGCGGGAAGAAAAATATCTTACTGGCGTTTCATGCCTCAAACTGGTCGGAAGTGTCACGAACGCAATTTACAGCGTATCAAGGGGAGGCGGAGAAGCTGCGTGCTCGGAAGACGGTTGCTGTTTCCGTGGGTGTCGATTCCATCGTGAACACGATGGCGTGGGAGCGCGAAATCGGGCCGCTGGACTTCCCCATGTGCTCTGATTTCTGGCCGCACGGACAAGTTTGCAGTCTGTTTGGAGTCTTGCGTCAGGAGGATCCTCACCGCGGAGCGAGTGATCGCGCCCTCTATGTAGTTGACCGGAATGGGAAAATTGTCTTCGGAGAAAGCTACGGGTTGGAAGATTTGCCAAATTTGGATACGACGCTTGATTTTCTGAGCGGTCTTTCGTGAAACACACTTTTTGCCTGGAACCACGCAATCGTTATAACTCGTTCACAGAAACTCAGCAAAAGAAAATCCGTCAAAAATGAAAATACATTCAACTTCAATCTCGACCATCTCGGCGGCTCTTTTCCTCTGTTTGCTCCCCCAATCTGGAATCGGCGCAGAAAAGAAGACCAACCCTAGTGCGACGGATTTACTTGGCTTTCGCGATGCCGCGGCGGAAAGAAAGATAGAAGCCGAATTCCTCGCGGTCCCCGATCCCGCTCTTGCGGAGGTTCATCTGCGCACGTTGACGCAGGCTCCGCACATGGCGGGCACCGCGGAAGACAAGGCGACTGCGGATTACGTCGCAAGAAAGTTTCGCGATGCCGGGCTGGAAACCGAAATCGTCGAATACCGCGTGTGGATGAACTATCCGCTAGAAGTTAATGTGGACATTACAGCTCCCGCCAATGTCACCATGCATGGTCCGACTATAGAACACGTGTCGGTGGATTCATTTCAGGGTGATCCCCGTGTGAGCATCGCGTTCAATGGCATGTCGCCTTCAGGCGATGCCGAAGCCGAGGTGGTGTACGCCAACTACGGGGCGCTGGAGGATTACGAGCGACTGGAACAGTTGAAAGTCGATGTGCGCGGCAAGATTGTCCTGGCGCGCTACGGCAAGAATTTTCGCGGCGTGAAAGCACTGGTCGCACAAGAACATGGCGCTGCTGGACTCATCATCTATTCCGATCCCGTGGACGATGGGTTTAAACACGGTGATTCTTACCCGCTCGGCCCTTGGCGTCCAGAGTCTGCTGTGCAGCGCGGGTCGGTGGGTTACATGTTTTTCTTTCCGGGCGACCCAACCACGCCGGGAGTTGCTTCCACTCCGGCCTTACCGGATAGCAAGCGTGTTCCACCCGGAGAATCCCTGCAGTTGCCTCGCATTCCAGTGACTCCGCTTTCCTACCAAGACGTACGCCCGATTCTGGAGCACATGTCCGGGCCTGCGGTGCCACAGGAGTGGCAAGGCGCAGGGCCTTTTACCTATCACAGTGGCCCAGGGCCAGTCCGTGTCAAGATTCATCTGAAGCAGGATTACCAATACCGAACCATCTGGGACGTGATTGGCCGTGTGCACGGAACTGACTCGCCGGAAGAATGGGTGGTTGGCGGGAATCATCGCGACGCGTGGGTCTATGGCGCAGTCGATCCGAACAGTGGAACCGCAGCTATGCTGGAGACGGTGCATGGACTGGGTGAATTGCTCAAGACCGGCTGGCGCCCCAAGCGCAGCATCCTGCTGGGAAGTTGGGATGCGGAAGAGGAAGGGCTGATTGGGTCGACGGAGTGGGGCGAACAGTTTGCTGCGGAAATGGAACATGCAGTGGCATATCTGAACATGGACGCCGCCGTCTCCGGACCAGACTTCAGCGCTTCTGCCGTGCCGAGCCTGAAGGAATTCGTGAGGCAGGTGACGCGCGATGTTTCCAGCCCAGTCGGTGGAAGTGTTTACAGTACTTGGCGCGCCACGGTGGAAGGTAAGGCGACTACTGCGAGACAGACGGACGCCATTGGAGGTACCACTCGACCTCCTGCAGCTCAGTTGCAATCGGATGTTCCAGTGGGAGATTTGGGCAGTGGGTCGGACTATACGGTCTTCCTGCAACACCTTGGCGTGCCCTCCACCGATGTGAACACGAGCGGCCCTTACGGCGTCTATCACTCGGTTTTCGACAATTTTGACTGGTTTAAGAAGTTCGGCGACCCCAACTTTAAGTACGAACAGCAAATGGCTCGTATTTTTGGGTTGGAGGCGCTCCGTCTAGCCGACTGCGACGTCCTCCCTCTTGACTACGAAACCTATGCCAAAGAGATTGGCGTCTATCTTCAGGACGCAGCCGCCAAGGCCGACCGGAAATTCGGCAAGGGCACCTTGGATTTCCGTAAGACCGAAGAAGCTGCAAGACGATTTGCGAAGGCTGGCGCGGCCGTCATGAAGAAGCAGCGGCTGGCGGCGAAAGACTCCGCAAACATCAATCGAGTCTTGCGCGATGCCGAAAGAGCCCTGCTGCTGCCGGACGGCCAGCCGGGACGACCTTGGTTTCGCCATGCCATCTACGCTCCGGGGCGCTATACGGGGTACGCGGCGGTCGTGATTCCGGGGGTCAATGAGGCTCTGGACAAGGGGGATCGGGAACTGGCCCGACAGCAGGCCGGAGCTCTGGCAGCGGTGCTCATCCGGGCGGCAGAAGTACTGGAAACCGTTCGCTAGGGGGCCGCCGAAAGCCCGGTACCGTGCGGTTTTGGGAATTTGTTTGCAGGACAAAAGATTTGGAGTAAGCTTGGATAAATAAGCTGGGTACGCCTTTAGTTCGTTATTGATTCCGAAACCTTGGTACCGACCCACATGTCTGGGATGCCGCTCGCCCGAATTTTCGCGTCGTCTGTGGAAGAAGCTGAGCCGCTGCGTGCCGACTTACTCGCGCGCGGCTATAATGTGGAAGTTGTTTTTCCTGATGCGGAACCCTCAGGCCCCGCTGATTTGGAGCTGCGGTTGGAACGTTGCTCGCCTGCACAGGCGGTAGCCCGGGTTGAGGCCGACAGCGGCTCTCCCTCCCGCTGCGTTTTTCTCACGCCCACAAAAGGCCCTCAACGCGACCTTCTTCTAATCGAGATGACGGTAGCCGCCACCGGGACGCACAGTCGTCATCCCCTGTACTTACCCGCTGACCTGCCTGTCGCGAATCTGGTGTCGATACCTCAAGTGGAAGCCTTGGCCAAGAAACAGACTGAGAGCCCCGGCCCAGCCAAAGCTGTCGTCCTGCCGTTTCCAGAGAATATTGCTGCAGCTGCGTCAGTCGCGCCGACCAGCGATGATGGCCAACCGAGTAACGGCCCGGTCAAGAAAAACGACGACGACTGGGACAAGCTGGTTGGGGCGGAAGTTACGGCTTTCTTAGCGCACGCTCCGCAGCTTGAACCTGTGTCTTTTGCCGGGATGCTGAGCGAAATTGGCCGTTCGCAGATTGCGACTCGGGTGGGGAACCGTTGGGAAGGCCAGACACTCTTCGGTGTGGCCTCGAGTGTTCTGCTGTTGTTGTATGTAGGATGGCATGCAGGCCCAACCCATCCACCGCAGCCCTCGCCGAGCATTGCGCGGGCAGCTTCAACATCCTCTCCGGCAGTCCGGCCATCCGTGCCTGTTGCCGTGGAGTACATCGAAAATACACGTTTATCGCAGATCCCTGCAGCGCACTTTGCGCCGGTGCGGCAGGCCCTGGTGGATACATCAAGGGTACGCGAGTCAAGCAGACGCACGTCGAGGGTGCGCCAGCCGCGCAAGAGCGACCGAGGAGATTATCTGGTTGCGCCGGATACGATCATACGCGTTCGACAAGCGGCGCGAAGGGCCTCGATCTCGCGACCCCTGCCCGCCGCCGACAAAGTTCTAATTTCCAGAACCGCGAACCCGACCAAGCCTGTCGGGATGAACTCGCCGTCGGTCAGGTCGGCACAGAGCCGCCAAATGCCAATCAAGAAAATCAGCGACCTGAAGTAGAACCGCTCATGTAGGGCGAGCATTCCTGCTCGCCGCTTTTGAACTTGCCTACTTAATGGTGATGAACTTCTCCACCAGATCCGAGTAATCCTTCTTTCCCAGCCCGTGGACTTCCTTGTTGTACTCGTCCACCTTGGTCGAATAATTCATGGAGCAGAACTTCGGCCCGCACATGGAACAGAACGCCGCGTGCTTGTAGGATTCCTCCGGCAGCGTCTCATCATGCATCGACCGCGCAGTTTCAGGATCGAGCGACAGCGCAAACTGCTTGTCCCAATCGAACTTGTAGCGGGCAAAGCTGAGAGCGTCGTCGCGGTCGCGCGCACCGGGACGTCCACGCGCGATGTCGGCGGCATGGGCGGCGATCTTGTAGGCGATGATCCCGTCCTTCACGTCTTTTTCATTCGGCAGGCCCAGATGCTCTTTCGGAGTGACGTAGCAAAGCATCGCAGCGCCGTACCAGCCAATCATGGCCGCGCCAATCGCCGACGTGATGTGGTCGTAGCCGGGAGCGATATCCGTCACCAGTGGCCCCAGCGTATAGAACGGAGCCTCGTAGCAAAGCTCGACTTCCTTCTCCACCTGCTCTTTGATCTTGTGCATCGGCACGTGGCCGGGGCCTTCGATCATCACCTGTACGTCGTGAGCCCAGGCTTTCTTGGTGAGTTTGCCCAAGGTTGCAAGTTCGGAAAATTGCGCTTCGTCGCTAGCATCGGCCAGGCAGCCCGGGCGTAGACCATCGCCTAGAGAGAACGACACGTCGTGCTTCTTGAAGATTTTGCAGATGTCGTCAAACCGCTCATACAGAAAATTCTGCTTGTGATGATGCGTCATCCACTGCGCCAGAATCGCGCCGCCGCGACTGACAATACCCGTAATGCGCTTGGAGACCAGCGGCACATATTGAATCAGCACGCCTGCGTGGATGGTCATGTAGTCCACGCCCTGCTCGGCCTGTTCTTCGATCACTTCCAGCATCACGTCGGCGTTCAAGTCTTCCACGCGCTTCACGCGCGAGATCGCCTCATAAATCGGCACGGTCCCAATCGGCACCGGCGAATGCCGCAGAATGGCTTCGCGGATGTCGTGGATGTCGCCGCCGGTGGAGAGGTCCATCACCGTATCCGCGCCATAGTGGACCGCCGTGTGCAGCTTCTTCAGTTCTTCGTCCACGTGCGAGGTGACGGAGGAATTTCCAATATTGGCGTTGATCTTGCACAGCGAAGCCACGCCAATCGCCATCGGCTCGAGTTCAGGATGATGAATGTTCGCCGGAATAATCATCCGTCCGCGAGCCACTTCATCGCGCACCAGCTCCGGCGTGATTTTTTCTTTCGCGGCGATGTAAATCATCTCCTCGGTGACCACGCCTTTCCGGGCGTAGTGCATCTGCGAGAAGTTGCCGCTGGAATTTTCCGACTTGCGCTTGGCCAGCCACTCGGCGCGTGGGGTCGGGACGGTAGTATTTTCCACCGTGGTATTCCCGTTGGCGACGTTGCCGTTCACGTCTTCGTGCTTCGAACCATTTCCGTTTACGGTCTTCCCGTTCAAGCTGTTTCCGTTCCCGCTGTTCCCGTCGACACCGCTACCATTGCCGCCATTCGTCGAACTCATGAATGCCACCGCCCCTTTAAGTTTCTATCGCGATTATACGCCGCTGTTGCGGAGGGTGAGAGGAAGGTGCCCCAGGTTCGCGCCCGTTCTCTGAGCGCTAACCTGGGAGTACTGGGACACAAGAAAAAAGTTTGTTGAGACTTTCGTCGTCCAGGTTAACGTGCAGAAAACGCCCGCGAATCTGGGGCACCATGCTTAAGAGATCAAAGCAGCCCACTACCCCGTCGTTGACCCGGTCTGAAAAATGAGCGTAGAACATACGCATGGGTCGGATCGCAAAAGTAGTCGTTAGTATGGTGTTGGGTCTGCTTGTCGTCGCGGGTGCTGTGGTCATCGACTCTCTGCGAGTTGATGAGCAAGAGCAGCCCCCTTGCCGCGCCTGCGAACAAGCGATCAAAGATGCACGCCCGGTCACAGTTTGCGAACTATCGAACAACCGCCAGCAATATGTGGGCAACCCCGTTCGCTTAACTGCGGAATTTGAGAATGATGTTGGTCAATTGTTCCTTAAGGAAGGTGGCTGCACGATACACGCGGGCTTTGCCAAAGCAAGGCAAGCGTGCACTGGCGCTTGGCGAAAAATGCAGGTTACCAGCGGTTTCGAGTCTTGGTATGACGGCAGTGCGTCCGTGCGTATAGGGGAATTCTTTTCCAGGATACCTGACGGCAATTACTACGCCGGCGAGGAGGGGTTTACGGTCTCATGTCTCGAAGAAGTGCGGACTGAGCCTGCATTCGGCCAGCGAATACGGTTTGCGATAGGCCGATTGTTCAGCCCGCTAGGTTCGCTTGTTGGCGAAAAATCACCATAGCATTTGAAACCCAGAATTCGTCGGTCATTTTGGCGAGTCGCGGGCACTCCGGAAACAGGCCATTGCCGAAATTTATCTGGAATGAGCCGCTCTAGTGCTTACTCTTAAATCCCTTACGCCGCTGCTGGCTATACCGACGCAACGCTTCCTCAATAATGGGATACGCTTCCCCGGCCGGACGAATCTCATCCACTTCCACGGCCTTGCCTTCCAGCAATTTGTAATCCTGAAAAAACCGCCGCAGCATCAGTGCGCGGTGCGGAGGCATCTCGGCGGCCTCGCGGTAGGCGTTGAATTCAGGGTCCTCGGTGGCGATCGCGATAATCTTGTGATCCTTCTTGCCGGAATCGATCATCGTCATCACGCCAATGGCGCGCGCGTTGATGATGGTCAGCGGAACCACCGTCTCTTGGCAGAGCACCAGCACGTCAAGCGGATCGTCATCTTCCGCCAACGTCTGCGGAATAAAGCCGTAGTTCGCAGGATAGTAAACCGCCGAGTACAGAATGCGATCCAGCTTGATGAGGCCGCTATCCTTGTCAAGCTCGTATTTCACGCTGGAGCCAAACGGAATCTCGACGACCGTGTTAAATTCCTTCGGAAGCTTTTCGCCGGGCGTAACGTCGTGCCAAGGATGAATCATAAGAATGCAGGAATGAAGCCTTTCCAATAGATTGCGTGCTCTACCATTGTACCTGCTGCCTGACGGGGAGGGATGTTACTGGCGGGTGAGGGAAGGGTCGGGCTATAAGAATTCGGGGTGCGGCTGGAAGGACTCGGGCAGCTCCAGTTGGAGCCGCATCAGTTCGGAGGGTTTATAGGTATTCTGGTGGCCGCAGTCGTCGCAGCTCACGGTGATTGCGCCGGGAAGGGCAGGCGCGGGGTGCAAAGCGTCTGTTTCGCCCAGAGGGATTTTGTGCCCGAAGAACAGGTTTTGCTTCTTGTGGTAATTGTGATTCTTGCAAATCACTACCCAGACGTAATCGCTCGCGTACGCCATAAATGCGGAGTCTCCGGCAGGCTTTCCACTTTTCCGAGTCAGAAGCAGGCCCAGTGCTCACGGAAGTATACAGTTTCGAGCTGCGATGACCGTCAAAACTATGTCAACAATTGGTCACGGTTTTGTAACGAACTTGGTGCGGTTAAGGTTATCAAAGTCACTTCGCGAAGCCACTGCAAGAGTGGCGCGCACCATCTCCTTGTGCATGGTCGGTGCGGGATTGCTGACCCGGTTGGTCGTGCGCGATTGGGTTAGCTTCCTGCACGCTGAACTACGATCCTGTACACTAAGACAAGCCGACCGGTCGGCTTGTATTGCGAGTCGAGATAGTGCTCCGACCTCAATTCGGCGGGAGACTCCGCTATGCGCGCTACGTTCTTGCAACTCGCTGGCGTGTTCTTGCGACGTCTCTGGCTCCCCGCAGCCCTCTTCGCTGGCTTCAACCTTCTCTGTGTGTTGGTCTATCACCGTTTGGAAGGCCTGCGCTGGGTCGATGCCTTCTTTTGGATTACACATCCCCATTCGATGGACTACACGCGGGTCCACGATGCGACTAAATTTTTTGCCGTTTTCGTTTACATCTCCGTGTTTGCGTTTCAAATTTGGATCGCCGAGCGTGTACTCGTAACAATTTTCCGCCGTCAGGGCAGGGAGGCCTGGAAATCCATGATTAACGACATCAGCCTTGAAAAAGTTCACGACCACTTCATCGTGTGCGGATATGGCCAAGTTGGTCGCACGGTAGTCGACCAGCTTCGACGCCTTGAAATTCCCATGGTCTTGATAGAAACCAACGAAGGTCTTTGCCGCGAACTGCTCAAGGATGGCGATCTGGTCATCCAAGGCGATGCCAAGCGCCACGATGTGCTGCAAATGGCGGGTATTGCGCGCGCCCGTGGCATCTGCATTGTCATCGACAACGACGCGGACAACCTCTACATCACGGTGACCGCGCGATCCATGAACGGCAATTTGAAAATCATCACCCGCGCCGGACAGCAGCGCTACGCGCAAGCCATCCGCAGTTCCGGCGCCGACGAAGTCATCATTCCAGAATACGAAGGCGGATTGATGACGGGACGCATGATCGAGCGCTACTATCCGGAGAATATTAAGTTGGCCTAGGGTCCAGGGGCTGCAACACCTCTAGCAGCGTCGTCCACTTGCACCTCCGGCACTTGACCCTAACCCCCTCTGGCAGTACAGTTTGCGTAGAGCCCAAGGGGGTTTCCTATGTCCTCGCAGAGCGCCAAAATTCTTAAGTTCGGCTCCGTTATGGCCGTCGTCCTTGTGTCCTTGGCCTACCTGGCCTACACCGGCGTGCAGGAGAGCAAGAGCTACTACGTCACCATCAAAGAGCTGAACGGCATGGGTAACGACGCTTACACCAAGCGCCTGCGCGTGGCCGGGAATGTTCAGCCCGGGTCGATTAAGCGGACGGGCCTGCATCTGGAATTCACTTTGAACGAAGAAGGTCGGACGTTGCCTGTGGTTTATTCCGGGACGGACGCTCCTCCGGACACGTTGAAGGACGACGCGCAGGCTTTGGCGGAAGGTGAGATGGGCCGCGATGGAGTTTTTCACGCCAAGCATTTGCAGGCGAAGTGCGCTTCGAAGTATGCGCCGAAGAAAGGTGCTCCGGCGGCGCAGCCTGGGAGCATGACGGGGACGCTTACGGCTCCGGCAGTGAAGCAGATTCCTCAAGGCTGAAGCCCTTAGGAAGGACAACCGATTAACAAACGTAACAGCAATCGGAATGATAATTTGACCTTGCCCGAGTTCGAAGCTTCCTCTGCGGCCGTTCCTTTAGCTTCGCCGATTGCACGCCCTGCCGTTGTGCTCAACGGCCTTACCAAACAATTTGGACGTTTCGCAGCGCTCCGCAATGTCACGGCGGAATTCGCGGCCGGCAAACTCTACGTCGTCCTCGGCGAAAACGGTGCAGGGAAGAGCACCATGCTGCGTGCCATTGCGGGTTTACTGCAGCCGACGCGGGGCCAGGTCACAGTGCTGGGCGCTAATTCCGTTCGCGAGGTTTGCGACCAGATCGGCTACATGGCGCACCCATCGCTGCTTTATGACGAGATGAGCGGCATGGAAAATCTCCGCTACTTCGGACGCCTATACGGAATGGAGGACGACCAGCGCTGCCAGGATGCCATTGTCATGGTTGGACTGGACCCCGCGCTCACGCGTCCCGTGGGGCAATATTCGCAGGGAATGCGGCAAAGAATGTCGTTGGCGAGGGCGTTACAGCATGACCCGAAACTGCTTCTCTTAGACGAACCGTTTTCCAATGTGGATGTCGCCTCCGCGCGTGGCATGGTGCAACTACTGGGACGTATGCGCGACGGCGGCAAAACAATCTTCGTAGTGACGCATCAGGCACGTTTGCTGGCTGGCGTAGCCGACGAATTTGTTTGGATGCACGCTGGCACAATCGATAGCCGCGTTCCAACCTTGGACCTCGAGGCGGTGCAATGAGCGCGCCAGTGGCATTGCGCGAAGCCGAAGTGAAAGAAGCGTCTGTAAGTCCAACTCCAACGACGTGGAAGATTACCACCGCGAGTCTCGCCAAAGATTTGTGGCTCGAGTGGCGCAGCAAGGATGCCATCAATTCGATGATCTTCTTTGCGTTGCTGGTCGTCGTGATATTTAGTTTTTCATTCGACCCCACGGCCGAAGAATCGCGCCAGATCGCAGGCGGCTTGATCTGGGTGTCATTTTTGTTTGCCGCGATCGTTGCGCTCAATCAGACTTGGGCGCGGGAAATCCGCAATCACGTTCTCGACGCGTACCGAGTATCTCCCGCTCCGGCGAACGCGCTGTTTCTCTCCAAAGCGCTGGGAAATTTTCTCTTCGTCACCGTGCTGGAAGCGGTGATGGCTCCCCTGTTCATGATTTTCTACAATCTGAAAGTTCTTGGCCCAGCTTATCTCCTGCTCTTGATTGCGGCCCTGGGCACATGGGCGCTAGTCGTGAATGGTACATTTTTCGCAGCGATTTCCTTGCGCACCCGCAGCCGCGAAGTCATGCTTCCCTTGATTTTGTTTCCCGTCTCCATTCCAGCCCTGCTGGCTATGGTAGAGGCGACGAAAATTGTGCTAACGGGCGAGTCGGCTGTGAAATTTTGGATTGTGCTGCTGGCGGTCTATGATCTAGTCTTTACTGTTGTTTGCTTGACCCTGTTCGAAACGGTGCTCAACGCAGAATGAAATCCCCTGTTCTTGTCGCGTTTGTGGTGGTCGTCGCAGCCCTGCTAGCTTTTGGCCTCTATCAAGCGTTAGTAGTTGCGCCTACCGAACAGACCATGGGTGATGTACAGCGAATCTTCTACTACCACGTACCCTCGGCGTGGACAGCCTTCCTGCTATTTTTCATCAACCTTGTTGCTTCGATCTGGTACCTTATCGGGCGTTCCGGGGAGGCCGATGCGCTAGCGGTTGCCGCGGCGGAGGTCGGAGTTGTTTTTTGCACCGTAGTCCTGATTACGGGTCCAATCTGGGCAAGGCCGGTTTGGGGCATCTGGTGGACGTGGGACGTTCGGCTTACATCGACTCTCGTTCTGTGGCTGATCTACGTGAGCTATCTGATGCTGCGCCGTTTTTCATCTGGCGGGCAAACACAGCTTCTGGCGGCGGTTTTGGCGGTGTTTGGTTTTGCGGTTGTACCGTTCGTGTACTTGTCGATTCGGTTTTTCCGCACCCAGCATCCGCAGCCGGTGATCGGCGGCGGCGGTTCTCTTGATCCCGCTATGTGGCACGCGGTGCTCTGGAATTGGCTGGCTTTCTTGGCCTTAGGGGGACTGCTCTGTTGGCTTCGCTACGACCTGGAACGCAAGCAACGTGGCATCGAAGAGACTTTGGCGTTGGAAGCCTTAATTTAGCGGACAGGAAAAACATGAACCCGATCCCATTTTTATACGCGGCCTATATCGTAACCGGCGTAATCCACGCCGTGTATCTTCTGACCTTGTACACCCGCTACCAGAAGCTCAAGCGCGAGATGCAGGATCTGCAACGTAAGTAAGTTCGCCCCGCGGGTTTCGCTTTCTCTCATATTTGTCATTCCGAGCGCAGCGAGGAATCCCCAATAATTTCAGTAGAATTCACTACCGCAAGGCATTCTCACCATACAGCGTCCTCGGTTTGGGTGGTGTGCGGTGAGAATGCCTCTCAGCGGCGTTTTAGTGTCAGATGTTAGGGATTTTTCCCCTTCGCAAAAAACGCTCGGGATCAGAATGACAACTTCGGGATGGGAAGCTTTACCCGGTCTTCCTCAAATCCTGTCCCATCCTAGAAAAAATCCCACCACCCGACCCTAGGAACTCGTGTTCCTCAATCAACGCGCCGACTCCGACCAGCGAACTCGGTCGCGGCTCTTCCACTCTCACCACGCGCGCATTGAAGCGGATCTGCACCGAGTCGGTGAGGGTAACGTGCGGTGGCAGCGTGAGCGTCACCTCAAACTCCGTGCCCAGCGGAAGCGGCTGGCTCAGGTAGAAAAACACTCCTCGCGCACTGACATTCTGGGTTTCGGTGAGCAGGGCCGGACCGTCGCTACCTGCAAGCTTCACGGAAGCGGGTAACCGCATGTCAAAGCGTCGCATCGCCCGCCGTTCATCGGAGGGCTGCGCTGCGCTCGCTTGAATTTCGTTAGATTGGATTGGCCCCGTCTTCAGCATGATGATTTTTCATCCTTTCGCAGCGGCGGCCCGAACGAGAACTAAACAGGCGAACCTTGCCGACGATTCTTTAGACGAAGCGGCGCTTGCCCCAAGCATCGTCCTCGAAAGCTCGAGTAGCAAGCGCAAAACTCCGCGCGAACAGAGTCGGTAAACCGACTTCTGTGGCAACCTGAAATTATTTAGGGGAGGGTTCTGGGGGCTGCCCTTAGGTCTTGCAATCGTGCAGCCATCAATCCAAGCTAGGTAGAGTAAAACGCAGCGCTTTGTTTGTAGTGCTTTGCGAAGTTCGCGTCCAAGTCTATTTCCCGGAAACTGCGCCGCTCTTCCGCAAAATCTTGCGGCAAACCCCCAAAATATCTGGACGCCAGACAGCTTTCCAACGCAAACCTTGCATCCAAAGCGGTGGATGGGTGTGTTCGAATGCGCCTATCCATTAGGATGAGGTAACGCTGCGGACGCCTAACTGGCTTGACAGGCTAACCCTAAGCTGTTTAAGTAGTTAGTTTGGCTTCCCAGTTTAAATGACAGGTCTGAGACCGTCCCGCTCAACCGGGACAGGGGCGTGTTTTGCGCCATCTTCTGTAACCTCATCCACGCTGGTAATGGCTGCTGGTATAGGGCCGCTGGCTGCTCGTAAAGAGCTGCCATAGGAACACGGAAACAAATCTTCGGAGGATCTACCTCGTGATATTGAATGTACGCCGGACGAATGCTCGCCGGATGCGTGGCTGCGCCACGTCCCAGACCACAATGATCGCCATCGCACTTCTTACTTTCATGGGAGCGGGAGCCCTCT
>JAYVEP010000040.1:0-16019 GCA_043749225.1 Acidobacteriaceae bacterium | reverse complement strand
CGCCAACAATCGTAAATGAGGCTCTATTCTGGTTGTCCCGCTTCGAGCAGCAGACGCTCAGCGCGCTGCCGATGCCCTTCGGCAGCTCCCTTATGGTTGTTGGTGGTAAGCGACGCTCGGGTTAGTCGGGGTTAAGGTCGCGGACCCCACCAAACTAGTCGTGTCGATATCAGAACTTCCCTGCCCTATGGGAGGACGCCGACTTCGGCATACCGATGCGAGCCTGAACGGTCTTGCAGCGAGGCTATCGAATCTTACTGGGCGCTTTAAGTGAGTCGGATCGCAGCATCGACTGAAGCGTCGGAAGGTTTCGCTAAGCAAGCCGCGAGAAGGCCGCAGGCCGCTGCGAAGGATAGCCACAATCCCGGCACAGCGCGGTTCCCGGTGACATGAATCAGGTAGGTGCTGAGCGCAGGCGTGAATCCACCGAAGACCGCGGTAGCGGTGCTGTAGGCGAGCGCGAAGCCCGTTGTCCGCACTTCGACCGGCATGATCTCCGTGAGGAAAACGACCATCGCCGCGTTGTAGCTGCCGAACAAGAAGGACAACCAGAGTTCAACCGTAAGCAGCCTGGCAAACGAGGGATCGCGTACCAGCCACAACATCACAGGGTACGCAGTTACGATCATAAGGATCGTGCAAGCGAACAGTAACGGGCGCCGCCCAATCCGGTCCGACAGAGATCCCATCACAGGCAGCCAAAACAAATTTGATGCTCCCACACACAGGGTCACGACGAGGCTAGCCATGTTCGACAAGTGCAGCACGGAACTGCCGAACGTCGGCGTGTAGGCCGTGATCATGTAGAACGACACCGTCGTCATCGTGACCATCAATGTCCCGATGAGAACGATCGACCAATACCTTGTAAGCGAGCGAAGAATCTCCTGGATACTGGGCCGGTGCTTTCGCGCGGCGAACTCGTCTGTTTCCTGCAGTGACCGTCTCAGCCGGAAGAGGAACGGAATGATGACGCAGCCGAGCAACAGAGGAATACGCCAACCCCACGCCGCCATCTTTTGCGGAGTAAGAACTGTGCTCAGTACGACTCCCACTAACGCTGCAAACATCACAGCGACTTGCTGGCTGCCCGATTGCCAGCTTACATAGAAACCTTTGTCTCCCGGTGTAGCGATCTCCGATAAGTAGACGGAAACGCCACCTAGTTCCATACCTGCAGAAAAACCTTGCAGCAGTCGGCCTGTTAGAACAATGAGCGGAGCCAGCAGCCCAATCGTTGCGTATCTGGGAACGCACGCGATAGATAGGATTCCGGCCGACATGAATCCCAGCGTTAGAAGCAGACCCGCGCGTCGCCCGTGCCGGTCCGTGTAAGCTCCGAGGATAATCGCGCCTAGCGGCCGCATTAGGAATCCCGCGCCGAAGGTCATCAGCGACAACATCAACGAAACAAACGCACTGTCATTGGGGAAAAATGCCGTTCCAATATAAGAAGCATAGTAACCAAAGACCATAAAGTCGTACATCTCAAGAAAATTTCCGCTAGAGACGCGAATCACGGACTCGATCTTTTGCTTCCGCTCCGAGGACGTCATCATAGAAATCGTGGTACCCGTGCTATGCCTTCCTGCGGCGATGCCGCTAGATCAGAGGCAGAACCTAGGGAATCTCTGCATAAATCTCCGATTCTGTTCCCTCGGGGGCTAAAGCCCAAGCATTTGGCGTATTTTTGCGGCGCTAAAGCGCCGCTCTACCAGAACCAGCGACTTGTGCAGACGTTCTCTAGCGCACAACTAATGTGGCGATACGTTTTGGCACTTCTCCTGCTGGGACGACAGCAACCTCTTTTAATGTACCCCCATCAATCACGGAAACAGATCCCGCGCCTGAATTCGAAACGTAAACCGTCTTGCCGTCCGGACCGAAAGTAATCCAATCCGGCACGCAACTGGTTGGAACATGGCCAATGGGATGAACCTCTGGCAGGTTGGCGTGTCCAATTAACTTGAGGTCTGGCAGCGAATACTTAAAGATGGCGTTGGCAACGGTGCTGTTCACCCACAGAGCATCGCCTGCAGGGCTTACCGCAATACCGTGGGATGGCGTAGCAGTGCGGCCTTCCGCTGTTCCAAAACCGCTGGTTGGCTCTGGAAGATGGATCCGGGTTGCCTCTGCTCGCTTGGCAAAATCGACCACCGCAAATCCATGGAAGTTCGAGAGTTGGACAAAGATTCGACGGGTCGAGCCGTCTGGGTTGGCCTCGAAAGCCATCGGTCGCACGGCGTGGTCGAATTTTATGCCCCAAATCACTTGCTCAGTTTGGAGATCGACAACCGTGACCGCTTTGTTTTCTATGGAACCACTTACAGCGAATCTTCCATCGGGAGTAACGTAGAGGTTATGGACGCTACCATTGACAGGAATGCTGTTTGCGCGCGCCAGAGTATTGGTATCGATGACATCAATGAATCCAGGCTGAACTCGGATGCCAACCAATACTCGCTTCCCATCGAGAGTAATGGCTATGTTATTCGGGCGACCCGTGAGCGCGACCTTCTTCACTATTTCGCCGGTCTTTCGATCAACCACGTCGAGGACGCTCTCAGATTCGTTGCTGACGTAAATTCTTGCGCTATCCGGAGAAAATGCAATCCCGTGAGGCAGTTCGATGCCGTGTATCACCTGCACGACTTGATTCGTGGTGGGGTCAATGACGTCGATGGTGTCTCCGGCGCTGTTCGTGACATAAATTCTTGTCGTCGGCGCAGAACTCGCGCTAGCTGCATGCCCCGCACTGCGAACCCAATCCGCCAGTGTCACCCAGTCCGGATCGTTCTGAGAAGCGAACTGCCTGCCCCCGGAATGAAAGGCATCGCCACCCGCTTCCGGTGCGAGAGGATGCAGCAAGAACTTGCTTGACGTGGGTTGCCCCGCTTTCACAAGTTGAATCACGCTCTCGTAGTTGCGCTTGGATTGTTCTGCGGTCCATTCCGTGCTTCCCGGCGACAGCGTTTCGAGATGAAAGACTCGGTTGGAAAGCGTGTGACATCCGTAGCAGCGAGCGTGACCGGGCCGTTCTTTTAGGAAAATCGGTTCAATCTGGGCTTGGTAAGTTGCAAAGTCGAGCGGGATTGCGTGCGCCGCATCCCCACCGGATCGTTCTTGCGCGGATCTTTCACTCTGGGAGACTGCTCGCGTGGAGAAAAATACGCCACAGACAACGGAGACCGCTAGAATTGTTGATTTCATCTTTCTAGAGTTCGTCATTCGTGCGGCCTTACATTCCGGCAGAAACCCGGCACGCGTCAATGTGCTTGCAGTAGCGGTCGGAGATCCCGGATGTCTTTCACGTTCTCAATCTCCATCACTCGTTCGATGAGTTTCGCAGTTGTTGTTGCACCGAGAACGGGCGTCATCAATTCGCGCGCCTTGGCCAGCAACTCTTCCGTGGTCATTGGGTTTTCAGGCGTCCCGCGGACGTGCTCCACACGCTCGCTCAACTTCGTACCATCGCTGAGGGAAACTTCTACAATGGCCACTCGAACCGGTATGAGCTTCTCGAGTTCTTCATCGGGAACGAGCTGCACTTTGGCGCGTTGCTGCAGGACTGCCGCATCCTGCATACGCGGTTTGTCGTGGGCAGCGCGGAAGGATACTGTTTTGTCGAGCAGCATCACTGCCACCAAATGTTGCAAGCAAATGTCCGGCATGTCACGATTGTTGACGGTGTAGCCTGCACTGGTAGCGACGCGGACCACCACCAGCTTGACCTGATCTGCCTGGAACGGATGACGCTTCAATAAAGTTTCGAGTGCGTCGAGTGGCGCTTGGATGGGACCGCCGGTAGTCCACTTCTTCAGGGTCGTCTGGGTCACGCCGTAGACTTCTCCGAGCTTGTCGATCATCCCCGCAGGGTCGGCCTTGGGGTTGTAGGATTCTACAAAGTTGTTGGGCCCGGATAAGACGTCGTCGACGCCCGTCCAACCGGAATGCACCGCCAGAGCTGCTGTAACGCCATTCCGAGCCCCCATGCCGCCGAAGACGAAGGCTTTCTCGATGTGGTCTGTGTCCCGACGCCAGGAGCCAATGCCCGCGCCGGCCTGCTGTGCGGCGTAGTCGAGCAGCCATCGCATTTGCTGAGCGTTCAGGCTGGCAACACATCCCGCAGCGGCGGTAGCACCCATGGTCCCAACCAGTGGGTGAGTCTCCTTCATTCCAGGGCCAACCGTTCTCATGGCACGCATCGCTACATCGTAGCCCAGTGCCACGGCGCGCAAGAAATGCATTCCGCTGATGCCAAACTGCTCACCCGTCGCCAAAGCAGCAGGAACAAGCGCACAGCCGGGGTGGGCGCCCCCGCTCGTAAAGTCGTCGTCGGTTTCATCAGAGTGTGCGAGTTGGCCGTTCGCGAGCGCCGCCTCGATGGGTCCGCACAATATGTGCGATGCCACTACCGTCGCGATCTTCTCGCCGCCGTAGGACCTTGCAAACTCGAACGCCGCGCGCCCCGGTGGCAACTCGGATCCCGAAACCATGGCTGCAATGGTGTCGAGAATATGGTGCTTTGTCTCCAACACCACGGTGTCAGGAAGCGCACGGTTGCGTGCCTCGGCCATGTACGAGCTGAGCTTTTCCATAACGGGGCTAATGTCGTGAGCGGCAGCAAAGGCAATGCGGGGAAAGGCTGCCGTTGCGGCGCAGATCCAAGCTGATCGCTGCAACAGGTTCCGCCGAGTCAGAGTAAGTGGATAAGTAGCATCGGACTCTGCATATCGAGCTTGTGAATTCACCTGGAAAGTCACCTTTATGAACGGTTAGCGCCAACGCCAATCCGCGGTCCCCGGGGGAGGTTACTGCCCCGCGGATTGGGCCGTTGCGACGCTTCGCGGCACCCGAAGGCGCCTGCAAAACTGTTTTGAGCTAGAACGTCACTTTGACTGCGAGCTGAATCTCTCGGGCCGTAGTGGTGGTTCGGGAGAGCAGTCCTGGCGCTGCAATCGCTCCTGTATTGTCGAAGATGTCGGTGTTGTCAGGGGTGGTCGGCGGGGCAAAATTAGCGTGATTGAGAATGTTGAAAATTTCCGCCCGGAACTGCACGTTGAACCGCTCGGAGATTCTCTTGATCGGCATGTTCTTGAAAAGAGAAAAGTCCATCTCGGTTAAACCAGGTCCGATCAAGATGTTGCGACCTGCATTGCCGCGCAGGTTAAAGCAATCAGGAAAAACGGCTGGGACTGGTGGAGCAGTTGGGTCGCTAGACTGTATGGTCGGAGGAAATTGGTCGCAGTTTGCCGTCCAAAAGGCTATGTTAGGCGCTGACGGGACGGAAAAGCACTGAGTTTTGATGTAATTGGTTCGACTCCCAGGATTTGTGAGCGTCTTGCACCCGGGTCCGCCTAGCCGGTTGGGAAAAGCCCAATCGTCGCTACTGAGACTGTTTTGGGGATCCCCACCTGTTCCCCATGTGGCAGTGAAAGGAACGCCGTCACTAGCTGTGAGGATGAGTCCGAGTTGCCAGCCGCCGAGTGCGAATCGGGCTGGACCGGACAGCGATTTCGGCGACGGAACCTCCCATTCGCCGTTCACTACGAACGTGCGTCCTACATTGAAGTCGGAGAGGCCGCGGCTGAGTCTTGTGTCGAACCAGTGCAAGCTGGAGATTGAGTTTCCGAAAGTGTCTCCGGCAACCGATGCCGAACTCGAGTCGATACTCTTGCTCCACGTAAAGGTACCTTGCATCTGGAAGCCGTGGCTCATACGCTTTGCCAACTGTGCTTCCAGGGCGTTGTACGAAGAGTGTCCCACATAAAACAGTCCCCGAACGGAACCGAAGTTCGGATTGATGGGTAGGGGTGGACTTCCGGCATTGGGACCTGTGGTGAGGTTCCCGCCGGCATCGACCTGCGGAAAGAGATATCCGTAGGGGGTCTTCGTGGGGAGCACGAGATTCGCTTCATCCACGCGAAACGGTTGATGCACGCCGCGCGATCCCACGTAGGCAACCAGGGCTGTCAGGTTTGGCGCCAGTTGCTGCTGAATATTGAAGTTCCACTGCATCACATAGTTGCGCTTAGGGTGGGAATCAATAAAAGTGGACCGCAAAGAATTGGCTGGCAGCGTCGTCGGAAGGCCCGAGAAGAAGGTACCCGCCCCAGGACTATTTAGGGCAACATACTTGAATGCGGGAAAGGCCTGGGTTGTGAGAAGGACGAATTGGTAGGGCAGAGGCAACACATCGAACATCCCAATTCCCCCGCGAACCGCTGTCTTCCCATTGCTCCGAGGATCCCAGGCGAAGCCAATGCGCGGCTCAAAGTTCTTCAGAGTTGGATTACTAAAAAATGGATCTCCGGTGTGGGCAACGGGATCCGATAGGTTCCGTAGGTTGGCGAGCTTGCCGGAAGTTTCCGTGGGCACGGAGGACATCTCGTAACGCAAGCCGAGATTAAGAGTCAGGTTCGGTCGCGCGCGCCAGTCGTCTTGCAGGTACAAACCAAGAATATTCTGGCGAAGATTGCGTGGCGAAAGAGTACTCGCGATCCCACCCTGGAACTTCGTGGGTATGTTTTGCAGGAAAGTGCTTTGCACGAACGCATACGGTGCCGTCGTTTGAAACTCGCTGAGCGGCCCGAACTTCCAAATGCCGTTAGGATCGGTATCGGCAACCACATTGAGCAACATCCGTTCGAAAGCAGCACCGAACTTGAAGGAATGACGGCCTTTGGTAAGCAGGGCGTCGTCATATCCCTGCAGCGAGTTCCAATGATAGAAATAAGTCGGGCTGCCGCCAACTCCGCCCGAAAAAGGAGTGACGCCGCCGCCGATAATCACCTGAGACGCAGCGCGTCCGGCAAACCCGCTGCCGCCAACGCCCAAACTAGTCTTCGAGGCGTCGGGATTGAGTGCTTTCTGGCTCTGGTTGTTATTGACTGCCTCATGATTCCCCCCGATCCGGATCGAATTGGCCAGAGTGGGTGTGAAGATGTGGGTTTCCTCGATGGCCGCGATCTGTCTTGATGTCACGGTGCCGAATTCAACGTTGTTAAGTCCATCGGGAGACACGTAGGGCGTCTTGTCAAACACGTAGGTTCCGAACAGCCGGTCCTTGTCGGAGAAGTTATGGTCCACGCGGGTGGTGAAGAAGTTCTCGCTGACAATCTGCTGACCCGAGAAGCGGTATTCTCCGGTATCACCGTTCCCCTGGATGGCCCCATTCGGTAGATGGAAGAAAGTGAAGTACGCCTTGGCATTCAGATCTACACCATTCGCGTCGGTGTTATCGCCCGGGACATGCGTAAGTTGGTGTGGGTCACAAACATTTGCGATCGCAACCGAACATAGCAATCCGTTACGGGCGTTCTGAGAGGGCACGACGGTAAGTTGCGTAATGCCCTTGTTCTGCCGAATGCCTTCATAGTCGGCAAAGAAAAATGTCTTGTCCTTAAAAATCGGCCCGCCAAAGGTGCCGCCAAACTGATTTCGAGTAAAGGGCGGAATCTTACCCGGGTCGTCGAAGAAGTTCCTCGTATCCAGTGCGCTGTTGCGAACAAACTCGTAGCCACTGCCGTGAAACTTGTTGGTTCCGGAACGCGTAATAGCGTTGACCACGCCGCCGGAAGTTTTCCCGTATTCCGCCGAATAGTTGCTGGTTAAGACGGAAAATTCCTGAATCGCATCCACGCCCAAACTTCCACCCAGCACGCTGCCGGGTGCTCCGTTCGCGTAGTCGTTGAGGCTGACGCCATCCAAACGATAATTGTTCTGCTGCGGACGCGCGCCAGAGATGGTCAACTGTTGCCCGAAGCCGCGGTTGCCGCGATCCGTTCCAGCCGAGAAGTTGGGCTGCGTCTGAATGGCATTGACACCGGGCTGCAAGGTGGCGAGGTCGGTCCAACTGCGCCCATTGAGCGGCAACTCGCGCACTGTGGTCGCGTTGACCACCGCGCTCAGGTCAGAAGTCGTGAGCTGGATGGCGGGGGCTTCCGTGCTGACATCCACCGTGATCTTCGACGAACCCACCTTCAACGCGAGATTAAAAACCTGCTGGCCGCCGACGGTGAGGATGATTCCTGACCGTTCCTCCGAGTTAAAACCGGGAGCAGAAACGGTAACCTCATATTCCGCCGGCAACAGGTTTCCCGCAGCGTAGATGCCGTCTGCGTTGGTGGCGACTTTGGTCGTCACGCCGGTGGCCTCGTTCTTGATCGCGATGCGCGCGTCTGCAATGACTCGTCCCGAGGGATCGGTGATGGTTCCAGTGAGCGTCGCGCCAGCAACCTGCGCTTGAGACGAAGCGGAAAAAACGATTCCGAATATCGCAAGAACAAGGGCTGAACTGCAAACCGAATACGACGCGGCAAATCTTTTCATGGACAAAATTCTCCTCACGTGGTGGCGGTGCCCAATCTACGCCCGTTAGCGCTTAAGTCAACATTAATTTCTGTTTAGGTTGTGTTCCGAGGTTCGTCGCCCCTAGTGCGGCGACCGGTAAAACAACAGTAAAAATCGAACCGATCCCAGGAGTGCTATGGCATTCGATAGCGCCGCCTTGGGCCTGCGCAATGGCCTGCGCGATGGCCAATCCCAGGCCTCCGCTATTCGCTTCGCCGCTGCTGGGAGGCGCGGCACGGTAGAAACGCTCGAATATCCGCCCCATGTGCTCACTCGCGACTCCAATCCCCTGATCCTCGAAACGAGCTCGAATGATTCCATCCTGCTGGGTCAAAGTGACGCATACTTGTGTTCCCTCTGCCGAATACTTAACTGCATTGTCTAGAAGAATTAGGAACATTTGATGGAGGAATACCTCGTCGCCCGAGGAGGCAATTTCTTCGCTCAACTCGCGCATGATCATGATGTTCTTGGTGCGCGCCCGGTAGGTTGCCAGCGCGCACGCCTCCTCCAGCACTTCGTTGACGTACAGCGGTTCCGACATCAGGTGCAGTTGCCCAGCATCCGCCATGGACAATGTGAACAAGCCTTCTACCATCCTGGTCAGCTTCTTGAATTCGTCATCAAAGACGTGCAGGGTCTTCTGGTAATCTTCCGCACTCCGCGGTTTTGAAAGAAGCAGTTCCGTTTCACCGTGAAGAACCGCGAGCGGCGTACGCAACTCATGGGAGGCATCCGTAACAAATTGGCGCAGTTGGCGAACCGCAGAATCAACGCCTTGCAAGAGATCGTTGAAAGTCACGGCAAGCCGGCCCAGCTCATCATGGGGCGTCGCAACAGGGAGTGGCGTCCAAAATCCTTTTGGATTCCTCACTTGCTTTGCCATGAGAGCGGCATGTTGGGTGAGGGACGCGATGGGCGCAAGACTTCTTCCCACGTAAAGCGCTGATATCCCGGCTGTCAACAGAAGGCTCAACGGGAAAAGAAACAAAGCAATTCGACCAAAGCTGTCAAATACCGCGTTGGTTCCCAAGGTTGGAATTGCGACCACCAAGGCACGGAGCTGTCCGGCCTGCTGAAACGGGATGAGCGCAATGCGCACGGGTTGGGTTCCGCCAATGGTCCCTGTTCCAAAAACAGGATGAGATGGGTTAATCTGGATTTCTCCCAAATCCATGGGAGCGGTAAGATTTTTCGATCTTTGAAGGACGTTGCCGGCGGCATCCAGCATTTCGAAAAATTCTCCGGCAATTTCGAGACGGTTGATGTCTTGGGCATTGGGTTCGGTCATAACGTCGGCGATCAAGGGGCGGCCCGTCTCCAGCAACTGGCGATTGAGCTGAGCGGGCATTTCGTGCGCAAGGAGGCCTAAGAACGCAAGGTACGAGAGGGCTAAGAGAACGCCCACCACGGTTGTGAACATCAGCATCATTCGAACCCGCAGCGATTTGATCTTCATGGCTCTGGCATCCCCAGGCGGTAACCAACGCCGCGGACCGTATGGATTAGCTTGGTCGGCCGATTTTGATCCAGTTTCTGGCGGAGACGATTGATATAAACCTCGACCAGGTTTGTGTCGCTATCAAAATGGCAATCCCAAACATGCTCCACGATTTCGCTGCGGGTAACCAGTTCGGGAGCGCGCAGCAGGAATAGCTCCAGGAGAGCAAATTCCTTCGACGTCAAGGGAATCACTTCCTGCCCACGAGTGGCTCGCCGCCGGTGGCGGTCTAACGCGAGGTCCGCGTAACGCAGCTTTGCGTTGCCGGTATGAAAGCCACGCCGCACCAGCGCCCGTACTCGTGCGAGAAGTTCCGCAAGCACGAAGGGCTTGGTCAGGTAGTCGTCCGCGCCCGCGTCGAGGCCTTCTACTCGCTGCTCCACCAAACCGCGCGCGGTCAGCATAAGCACGGGAGCCTCGACCCCGCGTTGGCGTAACTCGCGGCAGACTTCAATTCCGCTGAGGCCTGGCAGACGAACATCGAGAAGAATGGCGTCATAAGCGACTTCCGATCCCGCTTCGATCGCCTTCTCGCCGGTTTCCACTACGTCGACGGCGTAGGTGTTTTCCCTCAGCGCTCGGGCAATGAAGCTGGCAACCTTCCGCTCGTCTTCAACCAGGAGTATCCGCATAGGGCTACTCGAACATCATCGCATGACGGTCATCCGGTACCCAAACCAGCACCTCATGAGATCGGTCCAGCGGTGGAAATTACAGGCTTCAGGCGAAACATGCTCTGCAATTCCAGCTTTCGTCTGGCCCCTTCAAACCAACTTCCGCTAGTCCACCTCAAAAACGAGGATCGAGGCATTGGTCGTTCCATGTTGCGGAACAGCGACAAAGTAGCGCCCGATTTCAGGAACCAACCGCGCGGTCTTCCCAAGGGGCCCGGTGGGGACCGTTGCGAGCAGCTTATAGGCGTCAGGCCCGGTTTGCTGGTAAACGTCAACGCTTCCATCTCCAGCGCTATAGAGACGCTTGCTGGCGGGGGCGTATACCAGGTCATCTACACCCTTGGTGATCGGGAGCGTGGTGATCTCTTTCCCTGTCTGCGAATCCATCACTACGATGACTCCGCTGCGGCAGGCCACAAAGAGCCGGTGGTTGGCCTCATCAAACCCCAAGGCAACGGCTGGTTTACCCTTGGTCACCGGCCAACTGGCAATCACCGCGCGCTTTTCGCGGTCCACCACCTCAACCGTATTCTTATCGCGGTTGTTCACGTAAATCTTCGGCCCGGATTTTTCCAAGGCCATGGCTTCGAGGGTGTCGCCCTCAACCTTGATGTCCGCCACTTTCTTGCTCGCTGTGGTGTCGACGACGCTCAGCATCGAATATTTCTGATGAATATCTCCGCCGCCATTGTCGATATAGAGATACTTCGTGGCGGCATCGAATCCAATGGAATCGGCGTCTTCCAGCAGTTTGACGCCCGCTTGGGGCGCATAGCTGGTTCCGTCGAAGATCTTGATGTCCCCATCCACCCCGTCGGTCACGTAGATACGGTTGATGTCTTCTCGATACAGGACTGCGTGCGGTTTCGCGATGCCGCCGATTGTATGGACGAGTTTGCCGGATTTCAAATCAAAAACAAGAACCGCCTTGAAGTCCTCGGGCGTAGCGAAAAGACGGTTGCCCTTCAGGTCCACTTCAAAATGATCGAAATGCCCTTTCACGTCGGGGGCCAGCTGGATGGTCTGGATCAGCTTAAGCGGAGCTTGCTGAGCCTGAGTTTGTGCTCCGGTGACCGAAAGAGCGGCGGCCAGGATCAAGATCAAATTCTTCATGCATTCTCCTAATTGTTTTGATCGATTAAGTTCATTATGGGTTCGCAATAAGCCAGTGCGACACAGCATAATAGATTCCGCTTTGAACGAACTGAAACCAAGATTAATTTCTGTTTAGCTGTGCGACCGAAAGCAAGTGGCGATGCTTGAAAATAGGTGGTTTACTCCCTCTTGTAAGCTTCCTTACTCGCTTCAAAAAAAAGCGGCGTTGACTCACGTGGGAGCGCTGACGTAGCATCCGCCAAGCCAACAACTTCGCTTTCTGTCGCGCGGGTTGGATCATTTTTCACAACTCTACATCTGGCTGGCAAAACGTCACTCGCCCGTCGGCGTCACACATCATAAGGGGAAGAACCAATGAAGCAAGTGCAAGGTCTCGTTTTGGTATTGTTGGCCGGATTGACCGTCAGCTCCAACGCACAAAATGCCGCGCCCCTGAAGCTCGTGGCCACCATTCCGCTACCCGGGCTGCACGATGGCGATTTCGACCACTTTGCTCCCGATATCGAAGGGCATCGGCTGTTCCTCTCCGGGGAGGAAAATGAGAAAGTCCTGGTCCTGGACACCGCCACCAACAAACTCGTCCACACCATCGAGGACGTGAAGGCGCCGCATGCCATTCTGTATCGTAAAGATCTGAAAAAAATGTTCATCGTCGCGGGGGACGCTTCCGCGGTTCAGGTTTACGACACGGATACCTACAAAATGGGCGCTGAAATCAAAGTATCCATCGACGCCGATTCCATCGCCTACGATCCTGCCACACATTACATGTACGTCGTAAATGGCGGACGTGAAGCGCACACGCCCTACTCGCTGGTCAGCGTAATTGACACCAACAGCGCGAAGAAGGTGCGCGACATCAAGATCAAGACGAATCACGTAGAAGCGGTTGTCCTGGAAAAATCCGGACCACGAATGTTCTTGAACCTGACCGGCTTGAGTGCTGTCGGGGTCATGGATCGGAATAAGTCCGTCCTGAAAGCCACGTGGCCGCTACCCGCAGGCGACAAACTAAATGTTGCGATGGCGTTCGACGAAGGGGGGCATCGTCTTTTTGTTGTTACTCGAAACCCCGGCAAACTCATTGTGCTGAACTCCGATACGGGCAAGGTTGTGACAAGTCTGGACGCGGTGGGCATGGTGGACGACATGAGTTACGACGCCCAGCACAAGCGTATCTACTTGGCAGGCGACGGATCCCTGGATGTGTTCAAACAGAAAGACGCCGACCATTACAGTTTGCTGGCAAAGATTCCGGGAAGTTTTCGGGCTAAGACAGGAATTCTCGTTCCAGAACTCAACCGCTACTATCTAGGAGTTCCGCACCACGACAAACAGGAAGCGGAAGTCCGGGTCTACGAGATTCAGTAGCAAGCACGGCTCGGCGAACGACTACGGGGGAACAATGAAGGATCGAGCAATGCAAGCGCCTAAGACGCACATCTATACAAGATTCGCGGCATTCTTGGCACTCAGCTCTTGTTTCATACTGGCGGAGGAACCCGCGACGCCGCCCCCTCCGCCTCTTCCTCCCCCCCAGATTCGCACCCACGAGCGACTAGCAATCCGCGTGGGCCGCTTGTTCGACCCAAAATCAGGGGAGATTAAGAAACAACAAGTAATTCTTGTGGAAGGAACGCGGATCGTCCGAGTCGGTTCCGCGCAAGATGTCACGATTCCACCAGACGCTGAAGTAGTCGATCTGAGTGGCGTCACGGTGTTGCCCGGGCTTATCGACGGCCACACTCATGTCTTCGCTAGCGGTCCGGAACTTGACGAACAGATGATGAAGGAATCGCTGCAATATCGCGAACTGGAAGCCCTCGTTAATAGTCAGCGCGACCTCTTCATCGGCTTCACCACTCTGCGCGATCTAAAAACGCTGGGTGGGATGTACGGCGATGTCGACCTCCGAACCGCCATCAACAATGGCTTGGTGCAGGGTCCACGGCTACAGGTTTCCGGGCGCGGCTTCCAGGCGACCGGAGGATTTCACCCCAAGGGATACTCGCGTGATATTCCGTTGCCTTCCATGCTAGAAACGGTGGACTCGCCTTGGGAAGCGCGCAAAGAGGTGCGTGAACAACTCTTCAATGGCGCCGACTGGATCAAGTTTTACGCCACCAACGACGTCACGTTTGCGCCGGACGGGACGATGGTCATCCCTCCTCAGCTTACGCTCGAAGAGATTCAGGCTCTGGTCGACGAAGCACATGATCACGGACACAAAGTCTCCTGTCATGCTTTTGGCGGCAAGGGCCTCCATAGCTGTCTGGTTGCAGGCGTTGACACGGTCGAACACGCGGTACAGTTAACCGATGAAGACATTGCGCTCTTCAAGGCGAAGGGCATTTATCTGATCCCCACGCTCTTCCATTACCAGCTTGAGAAAGACAAGGACGCCAAGAAATATGGCGGGCCAACGGTAGCTTCCGTATCGGAACCCAATTTCCGCCGCGCCGTAGCCGCAGGCGTAAAGATCGCTTTTGGAACCGGCGTCGGGCCATTCCCCCACGGCACCCAAAACAAGGAATTCGGCTACATGGTCAAGTTTGGCATGACGCCGCTACAGGTTCTCCGCGCCGCCACCATCGGGAACGCGCAAATGATGGGATGGGAATCTAAGATCGGATCGCTGGATCCGGGAAAATTTGCGGACCTAGTCGCGGTATGCGGCGATCCGTTGGTCGATATTGCTGAATTGGAACACGTGAAGTTCGTCATGAAGGGTGGGCAGGTCGTTCGCAACGACTTGGCCGGACCCGGCGCAAAAGGGTGCGATGGTAAGTAACACCAGCAGACATAAAACCATCAATAAATACAGGACTGACTCATGCTAAGACGAGATTTTGGAAAGACCGTGCTCGGTGCGCTAGCGGCCAGTACGCTGTTGGAGTCTCCTCCGATGGCGGAAGCTGCGACCTCTAGCGATTTCCCGAAGATCAGCGGCGTAACGGACTATGTCGCCAAATTTATTGCTGAAACAAAGTATGAAGATATTCCCGAAGACGTAATTGAGTTGGGAAAGAAATCGATCTTAGATGGCTTGGGTCTGGCACTAGCTGGCTCCATGGCTGACACGGGCGCCATCAGCCGTAGGTATGTGGAGAAGCTAGGCGTCGCGAGCGGACGATGCACGATTGCTGGATCATCGCAGAAGACATCTCCGCGCTTTGCCGCCTTCATCAACGGTGTTTCCATCCACGCCGACGACTTCGACGACTCACAATTGGCCGCTGCCAAGGATCGCGTGTATGGATTATTGATTCACCCGACGGTGCCGGTATTGCCCGCCGTCCTGGCGCTCGCAGAACGTGGAGGCGTTTCCGGTAAAGAGTTCATGCTGGCCTACCACGTAGGCGTGGAAGTGGAATGCAAGATTTCCGAGGCCATTTCGCCGCGCCATTATCAAGATGGATTTCACACGACAGGAACCTGCGGACCATTCGGTTCGGCGGCGGCCTGCGCCAAGCTGCTGCGCTTTAATCACTCGAAGATACTGAATACTTTGGGTTTGGCGGGAAGCCAATCCGGCGGTCTGCGCGAAAATTTCGGCACGATGACAAAGCCATTTCAGGCTGGACACGCGGCCGAAAGCGGCGTCGTCTCAGCAGAATTGGTGGAATTGGGTTGGACCGCCGCCCAGCAGATTCTCGAAGCGGATCGAGGTTTCTTCCATGCTGCGGGCGGCTCGTATGAGCCAACCTTTATCGTGAATCGACTCGGAAATCCGTGGACGCTAGCGTCTCCTGGAGTTTCGCTCAAGCCCTATCCATCCGGTTCGCTCACTCATCCAGCAATGACTGAGCTGATGCGTCTCATTGAAGCCAACGACATTCGGCCGGAGCAAGTTGAAAAGGTCGATATCGGCGCCAACCACGGTATGACCACAACTCTTCTCCACCATCGTCCGAAAACCGGACTCGAAGGCAAATTCAGCATGGAGTTTTGCCTCGCTATCTTGCTGCTGCAGCGGAGAGCGGCGTTGGGAGACTTCTCCGAGAAAGTCGTTCAAAGACCCGACGTCAAGGCGATGGTTGAGAAGATTAACTTCTACGTCGATCCATCCGCGGAAAGCGCCGGTTTCGATAAAATGACATCCATCCTCAAGATCCATTTGAAGAACGGTAGAATCATCGCGGGAGAAGCCGCGTTCGGCAAGGGCAGTCCGTCGAATCCGATGAGCTTTGAGGAGGCCACCGACAAGTTTCGTGGATGCGCCGAATACGCAGGCTGGGCCCCGGAAAAAATGAACAAAATCGTTGCGTTCGTCCGAGGCTTGAGCTCTGTTCCAGATGTAAGCGCACTTTCACCATTGCTGTCAGCCGAAAAGGGGTAAGCCGATCTTCATGAAGAAGTTCAACATCGCAGTCATC
>JAYVEP010000039.1:0-16093 GCA_043749225.1 Acidobacteriaceae bacterium | reverse complement strand
CTTCCCGCGCCACGTCTTCCGCTTTGCGCCCCGCCTCCAACTGCTTCAGCGCCCCAATCATCTGCGCCTCTGTGTGCTTGCTTCTCGACATGCTCGTTCCCCTTTCCGCAATGTGAAATCATACTCACTCCTGCGCGGTTTCCGGGGGGCACGTCAGACGGCTGCGTAAGTCACTCCAAGGACGTGCAAGACAGGGTTATTATGGGTTGCGTTGTGGGTTGCACTTTCCCACCAAAGATTCTTGGGGAAGGTCGCTGATGGATTCTTGGTTGGCAACGCGCCCCGCGCCCAAATCGGCTAGAGGAATCCCGAAACACTGATCTAACTAAACGGACTATGAAAAATATCGTGTTGGTTTTCAGAAATCTTGAAATTCGCTGCGACAATTGGAAACCTATGCCCCGCGGAAACAATCACGCGAACGCTGGCGGGCTCAACATCTTTACCCAATAGCTCTCTCAGCATCTTGATTTCGTCTACCGTGCCTTCAACCAGCTCAAGCCCTCGCATGTGGCGAGGAGCTGCCAAATATATAACACCGACGCAAACCAAGTCGACATTTGTCGATACTCCAGGCCCAATGGGGCTACGGATTAGCAAAGAACCGTGGCTTACTCGGTATTCCCACAATTGGAAGGTTCGGTCTGGAAATGTAGTTTTCATAATTGTTTGAAGAGCGCGACTTGCCATACATTGGAGAACTAGCGAACTAAACAAACGGACTATAAAAGATATCGTGTTCGTTTTCCGAAATCATGAAACTTGCGGCTACAATTGGGAACCTGTGCCCTTCGGAAACGATTACTCGAATACAGGAAGGCTCAACCTGCCTACCCAACAAACCGCTCAAAATCTGTACTTCCTCCGCCGTCGGTGCCTGGAGGTCGAGGCCTCGCATGTAATCCGGAGTTGCTAGGTATTCGACACCAGCACAAACCAGGTCGATGTTTTTGAATATTTCAGGGCCCATCGGGCTGCGGATTAACAAAGAACCATGTCTTACTTTGTATTCCCACAATTGAAAGTGTCGGTCTGGAAATGTAGTTTTCATAAATTTATTTAAATGGGTTAGCTACTTCTACGCCATTCTTCCAGAATGTCAGCGTGTTCCAGAATTGCGGATTCTGATAGATCTGAAGAAGCTCCCAGTCAGTGGGCGGGTGGCCCAGCCTTTGACCTCTCTCACATAACCAAGGCACAGGGTGCCCCATCCTTCGTTTTTTGAAGGGTGGGAGTAAGTGAGTCTATCCTCTCAATCCTACTAGCCCCGTTCCCATTTCGGGAAAATCGCAGGCTAGACCACCTGGTACACTCTCGTCCCAAAATGGCAACCACTTGACCTGCTTGGATTTATTTCAAAATGTTCCACGTGGAACATTTTGCTACTTCCCGAGCCCAACGGAACGGGTGAGGCGAGGGGCGTGCGAAACCTAAATTTTACCCTTGCCGATCCTCTGAATCCGTTCCAAGCGGCTGCGCGTAAATGCCAGAACCACGCGGCCCGGAGTGGGCCGTCCCATGGCCATTGCTGGCTGAAATTCCGTGAATACCAAAGCGTTCTTCACCTGCGGCATCCATTGCTGCACATCTTGAGGAGACGACAGCACGCGAAAGTCCTCTACGCGACCTGCCTGGTCAATGTAGGCTTCCACGACCACCGAGTCTTCCCGAATGATTCCCTGCTGCAGCATGTACGCCGAGGCTTTGAAGGTTGGCGGTACGTACATGATTAGCGGTACGTCATTCGCAGCCTGCACGGGCAGAGCAAACGATCCCATCAAAACCAGGAACACGGCGACAGCGGTCACCAGGCCCGCCGTGGCTGGAACCATGAAGCGGCTGATTCCGCTTTGCATTTCCGCCAACGCGATTTGCAGCCACGGATTCTGCCGTCGCGCCATTTCCTGCGAAAGCGCAACCCTCAATTTCAGATTCAGATCAGGAGGAACCTGCGGACGGCCCACGGATGCCAGCAACTGCTGCGTCTGCCGCAACTGCGTGTACTCGCGCTGGCAGCCATCGCACTCTTCAAAGTGCGCGCCCAGCGCCTGCATCTGACGGCCTGTCAAACCGCCATCCAGATACAGCGAAAACAACGGTCGGGCCTGTGTACACTTCATCGCGTCACCTGCACCTTTTCGGCTACAGCCGAACCAGCTCGAACTTTGGCCGGAGGCTTCGCGGCAATCCCCAACCCCGCCCCATGTTTTTCAACATACGCCGCCAGCCTCTGCCGCAGCGCTTCCCTGCCTCGTGTTATTCGCGATTTCACGGTTCCCAAAGTCGTACTGGTCACTTCCGCAATTTCTTCGTAAGAAAGTTCTTCCAAGTCGCGCAGCACCAAAGCTGTGCGATATGGTTCTGGAACATTCCGCAATTCCTTCTCGACTTCAATCCGCACTTCCGAGCGCATGCTGCTGTCAAACGGAGAATCCGTCAAATCCACCAGCGTTTCTTTCAACCCGCTGTTGCCACCTTCGCTGAATTCGATTTCGGCATCCAGCGGCTCCATCGACGTCTCGCGCGACTTATGCCGAAACCACCAGCGCCGCTTATTGGACGCTTCATGCAGCGCGATGCGGTAAATCCACGTCTTCAGGCTCGACCCGCCGTGGAAACGCCCGATGCCGCGAAACACTTTCAGAAAAACTTCCTGCGTCGTATCGGCGGCGTCGGAGGAGTCATTCAAAACGCGGTAGACGAGGCTGTAAACGGTGGCATGGTACTGACCAATGAGCCAGACATAGGCCTGCTCAGATCCAGCCTGCAGCTCGGCGATGATCGCCGCCTCTTCCGTCCGAATTCCTATAGCGCTCGCGAGATCGCTCAAAGTGGCTACTCCCGCCATGGTCTTCATGGCGTCCGCCTCAATTATAGGATCGTTTCCTGCATCGCTTACAAAATCGTTCGCGACATCTTTTGCTGCTTCGTTCAGTCGATCCACTAGCCCCAAAGTCTTCACCTACCGGGTTTGGATGCAGACGGAACTACTTACATAGACTCCGCAGGCTGTAAAGATGTTCCCATGAAAGGAGGGAAGGTGGGGATTACGGAGGTGCCGGTGGGGGGAGGGCAGCTTGGATTGAATGTAACTTGAACAAAGGAGGGGTTTTAATAAGAAACGCCCTCCACTGTGTGATCCCGAACCGTCGCGGAGCCGCAACGCGATGCGCAGCAGGGAGAAATCTGCTATCGAGCTGGTCGCGTGGCGACAGAGCTTGCTCCGTCGGAGGTTAAGCGTCCCCTCGGCTAGCCCAATGTCTCCGTGCCGACAGGGCTGCTTACTGAGCCTTGGGCGGAGTGGCCGGTGCTCCCGCCGCAGGCTTCGCTGGAGGCTTGGGAACTGCCTTCTTCCTGACAGGCTTCTTCGGTGACGGATTGTCGTCCACAATGATCTTCTTCGCAGCTTCCGGCGGCAGCGCAGCTCGCAACGCCTTCACTTGACTATGCAAATCTGCCAGCTCATTCTCTTTCGCAGCCGCCAGCTTATCCATGCGATCCGCTAACGCCCGACGCGCCTGGTCGATACTGGAAGTGTCATTGGCCAGCGACTGGAACTCGTCCTTCAACCCAAACGCTCCCGCCGACTCCGCCAGATTCGACAGCACATCGTGCAGCGCGCTCACGTTGCGATAGAGCTTGAACGTAGCCGTAAGACTATCCGGCGCGCCACTCAATTGCGTCACCATGGCAGGCAGCGCGTTCTGCAAATTGCGCTGCACGGAATCGACGTTGGCCAGCGACTGCCGCTTAGTGTCACCATCCGTCTTCCACTTTTCTATGCGGAGCTTGGTGAGGTCGGCGGACAACGTCTGCGAGGCCTGATTCAACTGCGCCAGCACCGCGCTGACTTCGCTGACCGACGCATAGGAAACAGGCGCAAGCGTGTTCTGCGAGGCGTTGTGAACAGACTCCGCCGCCGAAGTATCCTGCCCAAAAGCAGAGCCCACCAACAGCACGGGAACTAAAGACCACGAGAGCCGGGAGAATTTCATGTGCTCAACAGAATACTCAATTTAAGGGGTTTTGGGAAAGGCGGGGGGGGTGCAGCAGGGGCGTTTTGATCCGCTGAAATGTGACCACTCTCTAAGGATGCCTGACGGCTCTTCGGCAAGACGTTCAAGTCCCCCGTCCGTCCCACCAACAAGGAGCATGCTGAACTTTCGGTCGTCTCCGACCAAATCGTTGGAAAAGCTCGACAGGTACTTGATGCGGAAGAGATCAAAAGCAAAGTTTGGGCCGCTCGGCTTCACTCATCCAGCGACAATATATATGAGACGCTGCATTCACGTTTAGCAGCACGTTCTGCGAGAATAGCGTCAATTGTGGCTTGTGCCACATACGCCGCGCTAGCGCCTGCAAGCGCAATGATCTTTTGCCATGAGAGATCGCCGAACAGTGTAACCACAGAAGAGCCACCTGCAGCACCGATGACTCCTTTAGCAATTGCACCGAAAAGGGAAGCATCTATCGCCTGAAGCTTGTTTTTGAATGTCTGTACTGCTGGTTTGATCTCCGAAGTAACTACCTTCTCGATCGCACCCGCATAGTCACCATCTAGACCAATACTTGCCTGCTTGCTTTGAATCACGCTGAGGTGTTCCAAGAATTCTTCGCGGGCCTTCTCGGATGCTTTTCGGTACCGGATGGCATCAATGAGCTTGAGTTCCTTCAATCTATCTAAGGGCACCAGTTCGTCAAATATGGCAAAACTCATGTCCGTCAATTGAACTTTGTTCTTAGCGGGCTCCAATGCTCCGATTGCACGCGCATACTTTGTACCGAGCAGGTCGCCATAGGGGTTTGCATCGGCTAAAGGGAAAAACCCTTGCTCCGTGCCAACTTTGAGGGCAAAGTTTAGTTTTGCAGAGCAGACCATGGCCTGAAATATAAGATTCTTCGCACAACCTGACGTATTCGATAGATCCATGGGCTTGATCGCGGGATCTTCAAAGAGGTGCATCGGGCTTCCGTGAGTTTTTAAGTCCCCTGCAAGATCAAGGGCGATCATTTTTTGAGCTACATCGTCCTGATCGCCAAACTCGCCGTAGCTGCCGCGAGCAATCTGAAGATCCCGAAATATCGGCGAAGTTTTCAGACCACGCTGGAACCTCTTCAGGAATTGCGAGTCGTTCACATCGGCTTTGATTTGGTTGTGCCATTCGCCCTGAATTGGTCCCATAGGAGCTTGGTGGACAAAGAGAGGTACACCTTCTTCCCTGAACGAGGCTTCGTATTGCCGAAGCGGGGACTCAGCACCGATGGTTCCGACTTGGCCGACTCCTGCCCCGAACATCATGGAGGGCCGATCCATAAAGTGCAATTCATCGAATAGCAAGATCGCTTTTATAAGCGTCAAGTAATCGACCTGAAAGTCGGGGTAGTACAAAACGTTGATCTTGTCACGCATCTAGTGTCTCTCCCATCTTGCTTCTCTCACCCACGATAGCACTGCCAATTGCTCACTTTTGTTCGGTTTATGAACGGGTCGCTGCTTGGGGTTCACCTGCGCGCTTGTGGTGGGTGGCTTAAGGCCTCGGCGAAAAAAATCTCGCGAGGATAGCCACCATCCTAAGCCCGCCGTTTTCGTCCCTGATTCGACATCGCCGCTCGCAACAGACTGTTGGCTAGGTAGAAACTGTCATTCTGAGCGGCGCGAAGAATCCCTAATACTCAGCCCAATCGTGATGACGAGAGGCATTCTCACAGCGCAGCGTGCACAAAAAGTTGTTCCTGGCGGCCCGGTGAGAATGCCTCTCTGCAATACCGTGTGGCGAAGTGTAAGGGTTCCTTCCCCTTCGCAAAGAACGCTCAGGGTCAGGATGACAGTGCGGATAAGATTGGAATGCGGTCGGAACCGGGCAAAACAAGCCAATGCTTCTTTCTCCGTGTCTCAGTTTCTCCGTGGTGAGCCAGCTCGGAACTCAGAATTACCCCCGCCCCTGTCCCTCCGCACAAATATTTACAAAAATTATTCTTGCGACCCATCCAAATACTTGTATTCTCGAAAAGCGAACCAACTCCACCGCAATCCTTGGAATCGCTGTGACCAAGAGCCTCGGCGGCAACGGCCGAGGTGGTGAGAGTGAGTCGCTTAAGGAGGAAGACATCGAAATTGGCAACGGCTAGCGTTCCCAACCTGAAACTGCGGCTCATCCCGTCGTCCCCATCACCGACGGCACCTTCCGCGCAACCCCAGAAACAACATTTCGTTCGACTCACCTTGTGGCCCCTGGTCGCCGCGACCTTCTTTATGGTTTCGGGCGGAACCTTTGGCACCGAGGAAATCGTGCATGGCGCAGGCTACGGACGCGGTATCCTCTTTCTGCTGCTGACGCCGGTACTATGGAGCCTGCCGACCGCGTTCATGATTGGCGAACTCTCCAGCGCGCTGCCCCACGAAGGCGGCTACTACGCCTGGGTGCGCCGCGCCATGGGCAAATTTTGGGGATTTCAGGAAGCGTGGCTTTCACTGGTGGCTTCCATTTTCGATATGGCGATTTATCCCACGCTCTTCGTTACCTACCTCAACCGTCTTTTCCCATGGTTCGCCGAGGGACATCGCGACTGGTATGTGGCGGCGGGCCTGGTCGCGGTCTGCGCGCTGCTGAACATTGCTGGCGTACGCGCGGTGACCACGACATCGCTCTGGCTCTTCTTCTTGCTGTCGTCGCCATTCGTGCTGATCGTACTGCTGACTCCGTTTAAATTCGGAGCGCTGACGCACGCCTCGACGAATGCTGGGACGGCCCCAGTCGGAATGTTAACCGGGCTCTTGATCTGTATGTGGAACTACATGGGCTGGGACAACGCGTCAACCATTGCTGCGGAAGTGGAACGCCCGCAGCGGACGTACCCGCGGGCCATGCTGTATGCCGTGCTCATCGTGTCTCTGAGCTACGTTCTGCCAGTGAGCGCAATGTGGATGACGGGTCTCTCGCCCACGCAGTTTGAACCCGGCTCATGGGCCGACATTGCCGGATTGCTGGGAGGACCGCTGCTTCGGATCGGCCTGGTGCTGGCCGCTATGGCCAGTGCGTTCGGGATGTTCAATTCGCTGGTGATGAGCTATTCACGCCTGCCATTGGCGATGGCGCAAGATGGCATGTTGCCCAAAGTGTTTGCGAAGCTGCATCCAAAAACGCGAGCGCCTTGGGTGGCGATTGTTGTTCTGGCCATTGGTTGGGGCTGTTGCTTGACGCTAGGATTCGACCGTCTGGTGACGATCGACCTCCTGATTTACGGCGCAAGCCTGGGTCTGGAATTCCTGGCGTTGATTGTGCTGCGGTTCCGTGAGCCGGAGTTAGAGCGCCCGTTCCGCGTGGGGTGGGGCTGGTTCGGAGTGCTCTTTATTGGGGTGCCGCCCATGCTGCTGCTCGTCCTGGCGATCATCCGCAGCGAGAGCGAACACATTCTCGGCATGAGCTCTCTCGCCTTCGGCATGATTCTGATTGCTGGGGGTGCTGTGGCTTATGCTGCGAGTTTTCTTTTCAAACCCGCCGCTGGCTTGAACCTGCCCCCGCGGGAAACACCGGAACCAGTCGCCTAGATTGGTGACGAACTATTCTGAGCGGCGCAAATCATTGCGCCGATTTTTTCCTCCTGCTGTTCTTCGCTATTCTTTTTGATCGCGCACCCGCATCGTAAACCACCAAAGATGCCCTTCGGGATCGACCGCCGCGTAGCTGCGATCAGCCCAATATTCTTCGCCGTAATCGTGAACTTTCGGTTCGTCGGTAATCTTGGCTCCGGCGGCACGCGCGTGGGCGCAGGGGGCATCCACGTCATCCACAAAAACAAGCAGGCCCTGCGTTGTTCCGTTTAACGAAAGCGGGCTGCGCTGTTCGGCCCCGAACCGCGTCTTTTCACTGGAAACCATGATCAGGCTTTCGCCGTATGTCAGCTCGCTGTGCTCGATGCGGCCGGCCTCGCCGTCGACTTTGATTAGGATTTCAAATCCAAAAGCCTGGCAGAGCCACTCGATCATCTTGGAAGCTTCGCGGTAATAGATGCTGGCGGAGATGCGCGGCCAGCCTTTTGGTGTAGGTTTCATGGCATGCCTCTTCTAGTGCGCGACCGAACCGTTCTTGAAATATCCAGCCAAAGCCTGACCAGTATAGGATTTTTTCACGCGCGCGACTTGCTCCGGAGTTCCTTGTGCGACGAGGCGACCGCCATCCTCTCCGCCTTCGGGACCCAGGTCGATCAGCCAATCAGCGTTCCGAATAACGTCGAGATTGTGTTCGATGATGATCACTGTATTGCCAAGGTTAGTCAGCCGATGCAGCACGTCGAGCAGCTTGCTCACATCTTCGAAGTGCAGGCCAGTTGTGGGTTCGTCGAGCAGGTAAATGGTCTTGCCGGTCTGGCGTTTGCTCAGTTCGCGAGCCAGCTTGATGCGCTGCGCTTCGCCGCCAGAAAGCGTTACAGCAGATTGACCGAGATGGATATAGCCCAGCCCTACATCAACCATGGTCTGAAGCTTCTGCCGGGCACCGGGAATGTTTTCAAGAAGTTGTAAAGCATCCGAGATTGGCGTTTCCAGCAACTCAGATATGGAACAGCCCTTGTAGCGCACCGCCAAAGTCTCATGGTTATAGCGCTTGCCGCCGCAAACTTCGCAGAGGACATAAACATCCGGAAGAAAGTTCATTTCGATGCGGCGCTGGCCTCCACCCTGGCAGGCTTCGCAGCGTCCGCCGGGAATATTGAAGGAGAAGCGTCCGGGTTTGTAGCCGCGCTCGCGAGATTCGGGAAGCATGGCGTAAATATCGCGAATCTGGCTGAAAACTCCAGTATACGTTGCCGGATTGGAACGCGGAGTCCTGCCGATCGGAGACTGGTCGATGCGGATAATCTTGTCGACGAACTCAGTGCCGGAGATGGATTTGTGCGCTCCAGCATCCTCGCGGGAGCGGTAAAGCTTCTTCGCCAGCGCGCGATAGAGAATGTCATTCACCAAAGTAGACTTGCCCGAGCCGGAAACCCCGGTCACGACGGTCATCACGCCCAGCGGAAAAGAAATATCCAGATTCTTAAGATTATTTTCCTTCGCCCCGAGAATGACGATGGCTTTGCCGTTGGTTTGGCGACGCTCCGCTAACATCGGAATCTGTTTGCGGCCGGAAATGTAAGCCCCCGTCAGCGATTCCAGGGAGTTCGAAATTTCTTCCGGTGTCCCGCTGGCAACCAATTCTCCACCGTGACGCCCGGCTCCCGGACCGAGATCAAGAACATAGTCCGCTCGACGAATCGTATCTTCGTCGTGTTCCACAACCAGTACAGTGTTGCCCAAAGCTTTCAGCGATTCCAGCGCCGCCAGCAGCCGCCCGTTATCGCGATGGTGCAATCCGATCGACGGCTCGTCCAGCACATACAGCACCCCGCGCAGTTTGGAACCAATCTGCGTGGCCAACCGAATTCTCTGCCCTTCGCCGCCGGAAAGCGTTGCGGCAGACCGGTCCAAAGAAATGTAGTTCAAGCCCACGGCGTTGAGAAATTCCAGGCGCTCCACAATTTCATGCATGACGCGCCCAGCAATCTTCTCCGCACGATCCTTGAGAATGATCTTTTTCGCCGTCGCCAATGCCCGCGAAATCGACAAGGCCGTGAAATCGGCAATCGACATGTCCGCGACTTTGACCGCCAAACTTTCAGGCCGCAACCGCCGCCCCTCGCATACTGGACACTTCGTCGCCGACATATGCTCCATCAAAGATTCCCGGTAGCGGTCGGACGTCGACTCCTCCAGGTTCCGTTTCAAGTACGTAAGAATCCCACGGAAGCCAGTCTTAACAGCCTTCTCCGCAGGTTTCGCGGGTTTGGCGCCTTCTTCTTTCTGCTCTCCATAAAAAAGCAGATTCTGCTGCTTCTCTGACAGCTTTTCAAATGGCAAACTCAGATCAATGTCGTGCGCCTTCGCCGCAATGTGAATCATGTGAATCAAGTTCGTCGACGCCGATCCCGGCCCTAGCCCTCCGTCCAACAGCGGCTTCGACCAGTCGTTAATCACCTTCGCCGGATCGAAATCGAACTTGCTGCCCAGGCCATGACATTCCGGGCAAGCACCATACATGCTGTTAAACGAAAAAGAGCGTGGTTCCAATTGAGCAACGCTGATCCCGCAGTCCGGGCAAGCCAGCTTCGAAGAATAAAGTTGCTCTTCCCCACCAACGATGGCAACCTGCACCAGACCTTCCGCCAGCTTCATCGCCAAAGCAACGCTGGTTTCCAGTCGCGCGTCGATCCCTGGCTTCACCAGCAAGCGATCCACCACAACTTCAACGGTATGGTTCTTGCGCTTGTCGAGCTGCAGATCGTCTTCCAGGCTGACAATTTCGCCATCCACACGGGCGCGGGTAAAGCCCTGCTGCACCAGCTTCTCCATCTCCTTCTTGAACTCGCCTTTGCGTCCGCGAACGATGGGCGCCAGAATCATCACGCGGTCTTCCGGCTTGAGAGCCAGCACACGCCCCACAATCTGATCAGCGGATTGGCGGGCAATCTCGCGTCCGCAGTTAGGGCAGTGCGGAACGCCAATCGAAGCGTATAAAAGGCGAAGATAGTCGTAGATTTCGGTGATCGTTCCGACCGTCGACCGCGGGCTCCGGCTGGTAGTCTTCTGCTCAATCGAAATCGAGGGGCTCAGGCCGTCAATGCCGTCTACGTCGGGTCGTTCCATCTGGTCCAGGAACTGGCGCGCGTAGGCGGAAAGCGTCTCCACATAGCGGCGCTGGCCCTCGGCATAGATGGTATCGAACGCCAGCGAAGACTTCCCCGACCCGCTCAGCCCGGTAATCACCGTCAGCGTGTTACGCGGAATGACCACGTCGATGTTTTTCAAATTGTGCTGGCGTGCGCCGCGCACGGAAATGTTGGTAATGGCCATCAGGCGAAGCGAACTGGTCCTTCCGTAATCTGGACGGGTGCCCCAGAAAGGGCGGAGAGTGTAAGAGACAACTCTACTTATGTATCTTATTTGCTAACGGCAAACAGCGTCAACGCGGGTAGAGTAAGGTTCGCCGGAGCTGATTCTGGGCAGGCAAATGTGACTGTCCGGGACGGCGGTTTGTCTAGTTGGACAGAACTAGTGAATATTCGACAAAACTACCGGATCGAATCAGGGTTAGCTAGGGTGAACACTGGATTGGGCAATTGGTGATTACGATTAACACTATTTAGGACGGTTATCTTGAGTTTACTGATTGCTTCTATGCTGATTCTTTTGACGGTGGCCCTATCGCTTTCGCTGGGAGTGCTGGTGAGTTATATGGCTTTGCGAGCAGTTCTCTTCACCTTCGGACGCCGCGCCCCACAACCAGCCCCCGCCATGATGGCCCACTCCGCAGCCGCTGGCGACTAGGCTTCAACGCTAGCCTTCGGCGACCCCCATAGTAAAATGCCACGTCATGAAACCAATACTGCAAGTTGCCTTGTTGTTCATTGTCGCGATTCTCACAATTGGATGCCAAGACTCGCTTGTACCCGCTCTTGAGCAGCGAGTTGCCCGCCTAGAACAAAGCGTTCATCAACTCGAATCGGAGCGCGACAGGGGCGTCAGTGACGAATCGCCGAGGCGAGCGAAGTTGGAGGGTTGCGTTGCAGCCGCTAACGTTGAGTTTCAGAATAACGTGGCTGGCAACGGGACGAAAGCTCGCAATGGATCCTACAGCGTTCCCGTAGGCGTGTTAGCGGAGATGCAACGACAGAAGCAAGGGAAGATCGAAGAATGCAAACTACTCTACTTCAAGTAGGAGGGACGTCGCCTGACCCCAGTCGCCCGTTACGGCGTCCTAATTTGAGCGACCGTTTTCTCGATATCATCCACCATCTGGTCGAGTTCCAGGGAGTAATAGATTCGGGCTAAACCGTTCGGCTTGGGTAGGCTCTCAACCCTGCGCTTCCAATGCTTATCGAGGGTCGCCACACATGAAAATGAACTTGCGATCACGGCTTGGCAGAAGTCGATTCCCTCGCCCGGCTTTAGGCGGTAACCCTTGAACTCCAAAATCAAATTTCTGACTAGATTGAGGTATGTGAACGTAGCCCGGTGAGACGCAGAGTACGGTACCGCTGGGAACGTCGTGTCTAGCCATTGCGGATCGGCGTCGTGTTTGGCTCGGTGCGCCTCGATACGCTTGAGGAGCATCTCGTCGCAGTCTGCCAGCCCCCCACGAATCGACTCGCGTTGCCTTCCTACCCAGTCCATCATTGGACCCAGACGAAAAAAATGCCCGGAGATGTCAACAATCTCATTTTGACGATCCTTCAAGAGAACAGCAACATAGTCCCTGAGGAAGCGATCCGAAAAGCAGCTTTTGTCGGGTGGATCGCCTTTCAACTCCCGATCAATTATTTCATTGGCATTAAACTCTACCGGGTACCAGTGCGGTCCGATCTCGTCGAGAAAATCCCTGATGATGGCGAATGAGCCGTCTTGGGGTCCAGTCAGCTCCGCGGCATTTGCTGGAGAGAAGAGTACATCAACGCCTGAGTTAACAGCGTCTATGAACCTTTTCCTTCGCGACGGATTGTCCTTTGCTAGTTCCTTGATCGCGAAGTTGTCCAGATAAACGGTTAGCCCGCTCGTTGTGATAGACAAGTCGAGCAAACTCGTCTGGGTTGGTTTGACTACGAACATGTCTGCTTATTTTACAGCACGCTTACACACGCTCCTCGGCGGTCCCTCAGAGACTGAAGCCCGCGTCCCCCTTGGCTCCAGCGGCATGGCTGAAGCTGTGCCTACCCGAAAGCCTTTGCGCGCACGATGAGTCCGTTCGGAATGAAAACTTTAGTGAGCGACCAATCCGCAGCGCGGCTTAGTGGCTATATTTCTGCCCGCCAGGCACGGCGGAAATCCCAGCCCGGTTTCGTAGCTCAGTCATTATGGCCTGCGCGGCATTGATATAGGTCTTCTGTGGGTCGGACGTATCGGCCCAAACAGCTTCGTAGATGATCTTGGTGGCTTCCTTCAAATCCATGTGCAGCGCGGCTTCCATGCGGTCGGCGGATTCTTGCGCTTGCTCGAAGCAGGCACGACAGATTTCGGCGGGGCCCTGCGTTTCCGGATGGCCAGCTTCGCGAACGCAACGTCCGGTGAGCGCTCCTGCCGGTCCGGGATTGATCTGAGTATGGGCCTGATAAATCCGCGCCTTGAGTTCTTTCAGGAACCTTTCGCGTTCTTCTTCCAGAACTTCTGGCGCAGGAGCGGCTTCATCGAGGCCCGGCAAGATATTCGGCAAGGCTTTCGATGACGCGCTCGACGGCAGCCCGGGCGCGACCGTAACCGCTGCCGACGTCGCCGAAACCCGCTGTGGAGATTTGCAGATCGGGCATGCCTGTAGATCGGCCTCGTAGTACATATTGCACTTGGCGCAGGGCAGGCCGTAAGCGCTGCGACGCGGCGCAGGCGCGGCGTTTCCCGCTTTCACTTCAGGAAGGCTCTGCACACCTAACCCATTCACTTTGCCGAGAATGGCTGGTGCTACGGCTGCACCCGGTTGCGGCGTATGTGTCTGCATGAACGTAATGTCTCCGGCGGCGGCGAGGGAGCGCCTGCTGAAGCCCATTCTAGCCGCAACTTGCCATTTTCGGGTTCACACTGGAGTGCATGTACTGGAGACCCAGACCGGGGCCTCCGGCGAAGCGGGTCAGAATCAATAGGTTAAGGACCGATCCGCCGAGGTGTTTTCACTTCTACCCGCCCGAGCGAAAAAGCCCCCCATTTCGGCAGAAACGCGCTAAACTACAAGGAGCAGTCTCTTTCGCAGGAGGTTTCACGTGGGTGAGTTTTCGCTTTGGCACTGGGTAGTGGTTGCTGGTGTTGCGCTTTTGTTGTTCGGTCCGAAGAAACTGCCCGAGTTGGGCAAAGGCTTGGCGGAGGGCATCAAGGGATTTAAAGACGGCCTCAAAGACACGCCGCCGCCCGCTGCCTCAACTCCGGCCGAAAAGAAAAGCCCGGACGCTTAGTCCATACGTAGATTAATTCATACGTAGCTTTAGTCCAGGCCTCGTTAACACTCAAGCTTATGTGGGGCGGACACTTTTGTCCGCCGCCTTGGACTGTGCTTTTGACTCTAACTCCCTAACTACGCATCCCGCGGACAAGAGCATCCGCGCCCCACGGTCGAACCCGCACAACCTACATTGGATTGAACTGTCCGCTGGAACAGACCGTCCCATTGGGAGGCGTCGTACTGGCACCCAGGTTCGCGTCCGCACGAATCTGCGAGTCGTCGGACGTAATGCAGAACAAGCGTGCCCCCGAGCTGTTGTACACCAGAGGAGCAGCACCAGCGGCATAGCTCTGATTGATGCTATTCACAGGATTTGTACCCAGCACAACGAATCGATAGCCCTGCTTAACCCCGGTCGTCAAAGTTGAATCCAGGATGCAGGCATGCTCGGGAGAAGGCGCACAACTTGTGCCATTGGCTAAGGCACCAGTACCCAAGGCGGCCAAGTTGTCCGCGAAACCCTTCGTCGGATACATGCTTTGATATTGCGCCTCCGCTTGACCGACGGCTCGCAAAGACGCCACCGCCGAAACCTCGTTGGCGTTCATCTTGTAGTTCTTCAGCCCCGGCAGGGCCATGGTGATGATGATCACGATGATCGCCACTACGATCAGCAGTTCGATGAGGGAGAAGCCCCTCTGTTTTGTGCTTCTTACAGGCTGGGTCGGTGTGCTCGGTTCTTGGTTGGTTGTAGCCATGAGGGGAACTCCTGTCGTGGACATTGTCTCGTGGCACGTCAGTTTCCACAAGACCCCTTCTTTGTTGTGAACAACTTGGAAGGCGATGCCCATGAGAGAGAACGGCGTGTGGGCAGACTCTTGCAGTCGATTGGCAAAGAATGGGGCGGGATCGGGCGTGTTGTTGATGAGGGGGCCGCAGAGGGGGCCGCAGAAGGGTACGAACAGGGTGCCCGGTCCTTGTCGCGTTCTGTGCGACAGGGCGGGGGTTTTAGGTGTTCGAGGAACGATGCCGACCCTGGGGGGATTCCTGCACGGGCTGACACGGGTTTCCAACGCGTTTGCAGGTTGCAATGAAGAACCCCGCCCTGTCGCAAAGAACGCGACAAGGACGGGGCACCCTGTAAGCTTTCGGACCACCTAGAAGATGAACTTGGCTCCAAGTTGCAGGATACGCGGCAAGTGGGTGCCGTTCGTGGCCAGGAAGCCATTGGTATCTAAAGTGTTGGAAGCAATGCCGTTCCACTCTGTATGGTTGAAGACGTTGAACGCCTCCACACGGAATTCGAACGCTCTCGCTTCCCCAAACGCGAAGCGCTTGAACATAGCCATGTCGAAGCTGGTCTGGCGGGGATTCCGCAGCGAGTTTCGTCCCGAATTGCCGAAGGTCAAGCCGCGTGGCGCAGCGAACGCTCCAGCGTTGTAGAACGTCGGCCCAAAACTGGGGTCGGCAGGTGGTTGCACGATCCCCTTTTTGGGATCGCCAATGCGATCAGCACGCGAACTTGTGCCGATGTTGTTGGAAACACCAGCATTGTCGCCATCAAAAACTACGCTGAACGGCGTACCGGCGTTGATATCCATAATGCCGGAATACTGCCACCCACCTAGAAGGGTGTTGCGCAGGCCCTTTTCCTTAAAGAACGGCAGATCCCAAACATAGCCAAAGTTCAGGATGTGGCGCTGGTCGAAGTTGGAACTGGCGCGGTTCGCGCGCGGGTTGTAGACATCCACGAAGCCGCCGTCGCCTCGGTCCGACGAGTCGTCGATGGAATGGCTGTAAGTGTAGGCAAAGTTAAGCTCCAAACCTCCCACAGCGCGACGCACGGCCATCTGCAGAGCGTTGTAGCTGGAACCAGCCCTGTCTTCCAGGTGGTTGATGTTGCCGTAGCCCGGGAAGGGGCGGAAAGGATCGGCGTTAGCGCGGCAAGCAATACCCAGATTCAGCACTGCACCTGTGGCTAAGCCGTTGCTGCCAACCTGATAAGGAATGGGGACTCCGCTTGGGGTGGAAGCGGCCAGCGGTATCCCGTACGCGTCTCGCGCAGCCGGGTCGTTGGGGTCGCCGCACTCCGCTGCAGTCTTAGCCTCTCCGGGCTTGTAAGGATTTTGAGAGGAATC
>JAYVEP010000038.1:0-42776 GCA_043749225.1 Acidobacteriaceae bacterium | reverse complement strand
GGGAGGCGCCGAGCCGCGCTGGCGAGGAGACGGCAAAGAAATTTTCTACATCTCTCCCAGCGGAATGCTCATGTCCGTGCCTGTCGGAAGTGATGGTGGCTTCTCAACCGCTACGCCTGCGCCGTTGTTCCAGATTCACGGGCGCGCGCCAATATCGAGCACCGACGCTTTCACCTATGATGTGGCCAAAGATGGCAAGCGCTTTCTGGTAAACCGCTACGTGAGCCCGGAGCACGTGCCGCCGCTCACGATTCTGCTGAACACTGCGGATGCCAATCCTGCACCTTGAAGAAACACCCTTCATCCGGAGTGAGCAACGCGCAAACGCGCTCGCGGCGCGCTACCAAGTTGTGAGCCCATTCAAGCCCCTGTAAACTCACATCTTGCGCCCCTAGCCATGCCCGACGAACTCCAAGCCCAACTCGGCTTCACCTTCCGCCCGCCGGAGCGGCGCGTTTGGAGAGTCAGCGACCTCGTCGCCGCGGTTCGCGCGAGTTTGGAACAAGAATACGGCGACGCTTGGATTGAAGGCGAGATTTCCAACTACCGCCCCGCCGAATCCGGGCACCTGTACTTCACCCTAAAAGACGCGGGCGCGCAGTTGAGCATTGTGATGTTCCGTTCGCAAGCGCGGCTGCTGCGCTTCAAGCCGCAGGACGGCATGCAGGTCATCGCGCGCGGCAAGGTCACCATCTACGAAGGCCGCGGACAACTGCAACTGATTGCCGACTATCTGGAGCCGAAGGGCGCCGGGGCTCTGCAAATTGCTTTCGAGCAGCTCAAAGCGCGGCTGGAATACGAGGGACTCTTCCGCTCCGAGCGCAAGAAGCCCATCCCCGCATTGCCGCGCTGCATCGGAATCGTGACGTCTCCCCGCGCGGCGGCCTTGCAGGATATTTTAAACATCCTGCAGCGGCGACATTTTTCGGCCAGCATTCTGATCTACCCAGCCCAAGTCCAGGGAGAAAACGCCGCGGCAGAAGTTGCCGCGGGCGTTCGCTACTTCAATTCAGAAAAGCCCCACGCAGAGAAAGAAGACTCCCGCAGCAACGTGGACGTTATCATCATCGCCCGCGGCGGCGGCTCCTTCGAAGACCTAGCCTGCTTCAACGATGAAGCTTTAGCCCGCGCCGTCGCCGCCTCCGAAATTCCGGTCATCTCCGCCGTCGGCCACGAAACGGATTTCACCATCCTTGACTTCGTATGCGACCTCCGCGCCCCCACTCCTTCCGCCGCCGCAGAACAAGTAATTCGCTCGCGTCAAGACATCGACGAAGAACTCGAAGGCTGGCATCGCCGTCTTGAAAAAGCGATGCGGTTCCAGATCCTGATCCGCCGTCAGAGTCTGACCGAGCTTGCCCAACACCGTGGCTTCTCGCGCATGATGGATGTGATCCATCGCCGTCAGCAACGCTTAGACGACTTCGTAAACCGCTTCATCAACGCCGAGCGCAGCATCCAGCAGCAATATCGCAGGCGCTTCGAAGCCCTCGCCGCAGCCGTGCGCCATTACGATCTACGCATGCGTTTAGGCTCCACACATCGCGACCTAAACGCTCGCACCGCAGCCTTGGCCGCTGCCATGCGCACCCTCAATCTGCACCATCGCGGTCGTTTAGAACGCCTTGCCGATGCCCTGCAAGCCCTCTCCCCGCTTGCGATCCTCGATCGCGGCTATGCCCTGGTTTTAGACGCTTCCGGCAAGCTTCTAAAAGATGCCCGCGACGCAAAGCCGGGCCAGGAGATTACCGCCCGCCTCGCTAAAGGTGAAATTCGGGCCACTGTAAACTCCGCTGGAAAAAAGAGTTAGCCAGCCTGCGATCTTTAAACATTGCTTGCCGTTAGGCCCCTTGCCTTACAATGACTCAACGCCCAATGACCTGCAACCGCCGAGGCACGCCGTGAGAAACCTGCTGGCGAATCTGCCGCCGATCTCAACAACTGCGGTCCTCGATATTCTTCTCGTCGCATTCCTGATTTACGGCGTATTGCGCCTCGTCCGCGGCACTCGCGCATCCTTAATGTTGCTGGGCTTAGCCGGACTCGCGCTCGGCATGCAATTCATTCGCTCCGGAGAGCTGCGGACCATCAATTGGCTCATCGCCAAACTGCTGCCCTACGCCGGATTCGCGCTCATCGTCTTGTTCCAGGATGAGATCAGGCAAGCGCTCGCCAGACTGGGACGCATGCTAGCCTTCTCTCGAGCGCTTTCGCCGGAAGCCGATGCCTATGACGACATCGTCCTGGCCGCACAGCAATTTTCCAAAAACAAAACCGGTGCCCTCATCGTTATCGAACGCGAAGTAGGGCTGCGAACCTTTACCGAGAGCGGCGTCGCGCTCGATGCACGCCTTTCCTACGATTTGCTAGCCACAATTTTCCGCCCCAAGACTCCTCTGCATGACGGCGCCGTCATCGTGCAGCGCGACCGCATCGCCGCCGCCGCCTGCTTTCTGCCACTCTCCATGGACCCCGTACTCTCTACGCAACTCGGCACTCGCCACCGCGCTGGCATCGGCATCACCGAAGAAACCGACGCCATCGCGATCATCGTTTCCGAAGAAACCGGCGGCATCAGTCTGGCCGTCTCAGGCAAGATCGAGCGCGATATCTCCGCCGATCTTTTGCGCGCGCGCCTGAGTCGATTGCTGCGGACGTTCGTTCCTCCCGGCACTCTACCCACTCTTGCGCCGGCTCCCGAACCAGCGACGAAACAAATCCCCAATGACGTTCATCCCCGCGAGGTCCAGCCGTGAGGATCGCCAACCTGCTGCGACGATTCTTCTTCCACAACTTCCTGCTGAAGCTGATGTCTCTTATGCTCGCCTTCGGCCTCTGGTACGCCGTCTCACGCGAGCCGGTTCTGGAAGTCCAGGTTAGCGTGCCAATCGAATTTCGCAACATCCCGGAGAATCTGGAAATCGGCCTCGAGCACATTCCACAAGCGGAAATCCGTGTGCGCGGCCCAGCTCGCGTCATACGCGAACTGAAACCATCCGATGTTCGCGCCGAGGTAGATCTGGCGGGCGCGCAGCCCGGAGAGCGCACCTTTGACCTTACCGGACCGCACATTCGCGCCGCACGCGAGCTCTCCGTCATGCAGGTCGTGCCTTCGCAATTGCATCTCGACCTGGATCTGCGCGCCACGCGTGAGCTTGAAATTCGCGCGCGCGTGCTCGGAAGTTTTGCCCAAGGCCTGCACGTAGCCCACGTTGTGACGGACCCCGAGCGCGTTCAAGTCAGCGGCCCCAAGCACCGCGTGGATGCCCTCGAAGCCGCCCTCACCGATCCCGTCGACGCCAGCGGCACCATGCACCGCGGCACTTTCATGACCCATGTATACCTTTCCGATCCTCTCGTGCACGTCGTCAATCCCGCTCCCGTGCAGGTCACGGTTATCATGGGAAGAGTACCCGAATAGTTTCTGAAAGAATCCCTGAAAGGGTCGTGCCAAGTCAGGCGCGGCGCCGGATCCATGCAATGAGCTCTTCGCAACGTCAGCTTTTTGGAACAGACGGCATTCGCGGCGTCGCCGGTGAATTCCCTCTCACGCCCGAATCCGTCTTCATCATTGGCCGCGCTTTGGGTCACAATCTCCGACAGAACGCCTCAAGTTCCGGCACGCCCAGCGTCATCATCGGCCAGGATACACGCGAGTCCAGCGCATGGATCGCCGACCGCCTCATCCTTGGCCTCGCCTCCCATGGCGTAGAAGTTCACAGCGCCGGCGTTTTGACTACACCCGGCGTCGCTTATCTGGCGCGCCTGCGCGGATGCTCCGCAGGCATCGTCATCTCCGCCTCGCACAATCCCTGGATGGATAACGGCATCAAAGTTTTCTCCGGCGACGGCTATAAATTTCCGGACGCACGCGAACTCGAAGTCGAAAAAGAAATCTTTGCCTTGCTCGAAGCAACAAAGGAAAAGAAACATCCGGAGCCGTTGTCCACCGCCCCCAGTTTGCCGGGTGAAGAATCTCTGCGCCGCGCTTATATTGATTGGCTGGCGACCAGCGTTTCATCCGACCTGCACAAGTTGAAAGTCCTGGTCGATTGCGCCAACGGCGCCGCTGCCGCCGAAGCCCCCGAACTATTTCACAAACTCGGAATTCAAGCCGAGTTTCTAAACTCTTCCCCGAACGGACGCAACATCAACGACGACTGCGGCGCACTGCATGCCGAAGCTGTGGGCCTCGCAGTTTCGGAGCGCAATGCTCTCCAGAAGAACGACAAATTCGACCTCGGCGTAACCTTCGACGGTGATGCCGACCGCGCGCTGTTCTGCGATGCGAACGGAAAAGTGATCAACGGAGATGCCGTTCTGCTCCTCGCCGCACGCGACATGCAAGCTCAGGGCAAGCTTGCAAAATCGACCGTCGTTGCAACCACCATGTCCAACATGGGCCTGGAAATCGCGCTAAAAAGGTCCGGCATTCAGATGCTGCGCGCCAACGTCGGCGATAAGTATGTTCTCGAAGAAATGCAGAAAACGGGCGCCACGTTAGGCGGCGAACAATCCGGACACATCCTCTTCCGCGACAGCGACGCCACCACCGGCGACGGCATTGCCACAGCTCTCCGCGTCATGGATATTGTCGTGCGCAGTGGCAGGCCTTTAGCTGATCTTGTCAGCGATTTAAAAGTATTTCCTCAGGTCATCCAGAACATCCGCGTCCGCGAGAAAACGCCTTTCACTCAAGTGCCCCAAATTCAGAACGCAATCGAAGAAGCCGAGCGCTCCCTCAACGGCAACGGCCGCGTAGTCGTCCGCTACTCCGGCACCGAAGCCCTCGCGCGAGTCATGGTAGAAGCGGAAAACGAAGACACCATGAAGAAGCTAGCCGATTCCATCGCCGGAGCGATTCAAACAGCCCTGGGGAATTAGCGGGATCGTGTAGGGCGAGCATTCCTGCTCACCGTTCTTGCGCATCAGGCGCTCCGCCGCGTTTCGCAGTAGCTCTAAGATTTTCCCTCAAGCATTTCCTCCGTGAACCTCTGCGTCCTCTGTGGTTAACGGTTTTCGGTTTACTCCATATCTCGCCAATTCCACCCAACACCAATCTCAACCACCAACGGCACGGACAGAACATGCGCATTCTCCATGCGATCCCGCACCAGCTCTTTCATAACATCCAGTTCCGATTCTGCAACCTCGAAAACAAGCTCGTCATGCACCTGCAACGTCATCCGCGATTTCATCTTCCGAGCCAGCATCTCCGCATCAATCCGAATCATTGCAATCTTGATCAAATCCGCCGCCGTGCCCTGCAATGGCGTATTGACGGCCGTCCGCTCCGCAAACCCTCGCTGATTCGCATTCTTACTATTGATGTCGGGAATTGGGCGCACCCTCCCAAACAAGGTCCGCACTTTCTGTTCACGCCGCGTCTCTTCTATCGTTCGGTCAATAAAGCTGCGCACGCCTTTGTACTTCTCAAAATAGGCGTCGATAAAGCGCTTGGCCTCGCTCTTATCGATCCCCAATTGTTGCGACAGTCCAAACGCCGACAGCCCATACACAATCCCAAAATTCACGGCTTTCGCCGCACGCCGGTGTTCCGCATTAATCATCAACGGAGGCACCCCAAAAACCTCAGCCGCCGTCAACGTATGAATATCGTCGCCCCGCCGAAAAGCCTCACTCAGCAAGGGATCCTGCGAGTAATGCGCCAGCAAGCGTAACTCGATCTGCGAATAATCCGCGGCCAGCAACACGAAACCCGGCTCCGCGATAAACGCCGCGCGCACTTCCCTTCCAAGTTCAGTGCGAATCGGAATATTCTGCAGGTTCGGATTCACGGATGACAGCCTCCCCGTCGCCGCCACCGTTTGGCTAAACGTCGTGTGCAAGCGCCCGGTCGCGGAATCGATCATGCGAGGCAGCGCATCCACATAGGTCGATGTCAATTTTGAAAGTTGTCGATAATCCAGGACCAACCGCGGAACCTCGTGCGTTAGCGCGAGTTCCTCCATCACATCCACGGCGGTAGAAATCACACGCCCTTTGCCCTGCTTCATCGGCTTGGGCAAGTTCAACTTGTTGAACAGCACATCGCCCAGCTGCTTGGGAGAATTGATATTGAATTCCGTCCCCGCCAGTTCGTGAATTTCTCTCGCCTTACGACGAATCTCGATCTCCAGCCGCGACGACATCTCGGCCAAAACTGCAGTATCGATCTTCACCCCCGCCTGTTCCATTCGCGCAAGAACGGGAACCAGCGGAAACTCGATCTCTTCGTACAGTTTCAGTAAGCCGCCGCTTTCGAGTTCCTGGCGAAGCGAAGCTGTCACGCGGCCACAAACATCGGCGGACTCCAGCAAATCGCCGCTCAGATTTTCATTGAACCGTCGCAGCGCCACCGCCGATAGCGTGTGCGACGAGTAGGTCGGATCGCACAAATAGGAATACAGCATCGAATCGTGCCGCACGCCATCCAGCGAAATTCCCAGCGATCCGCATACGTGCAACGCGGCCTTGTAGTCGTGTATCGCCTTCGGGACGTTGGCATTCGCCAGAGCTTTGCGTAGTGTTTCACTGACAGCGTCTTCCGAAAGGGCAACGGCGACCGCTTCTCCCGGTTGACCAGAGAGCGCAATGCGGCGCTTGGCCGCGACGGAAGCCTCCGGCGCGTCGTCCAACAGCAGCATGGTTCCCTGCGCATCGTCTTTCTCTTCTTCAATCTCGGCTTCTTCTGCCACCACTGCCTTGACGCCTTCGATCGCCAGCGCGAGATAGCCTGTTTTCCTGGCAGACTGAAACGCGCGTTCCACATCAGCAACGCTCTGCGCTTCGCTGTAGCGCACCTCGCGTACTTCCGGCTCGACGATAAGCTCCCGCAACAGAGTGTTGAACTCCATCTCAGCAAACAACGCTCGCAGAGCGACCGCATCCGGCTCCGAACTCCGCATTTCCTCCGTGTTCAACGTCATCGGAACGTCGGTATCAATCGTCGCCAGTTTCTTGCTGAACAACACGATGTCGCGATTGTTCTGCAGCGACTCGCGATACGTCTTCTTCTCCACCTCATCCGCATGATCCAGCGCCGCCTCCACGGTGCCAAAGCGCTGAATCAAATCCACCGACCCCTTATCCCCAATCCCCGGCGCGCCCGGAATGTTATCGACGGCGTCCCCGCGCAGCGCCATCACATCCACCACGCGCTCCGGAGGCACACCCAGAATCTCTTCCACCTTCGCCGCATCGCAAATCAAATTGTCTTTCGGAGGATTCAAAATCCAAACATTCTCGCCCACCAGCTGCAACATGTCCTTATCGCTGGAAACGATATACACCGGAATCCCGCGCGCCGCAGCCTGCTTCGCCAACGTCCCAATCACGTCGTCGGCTTCAAACTTGTCATATTGCAAAATTGGAATGCGATAACCTTCCAGCGCTCGCTGAATATACGGAAGCTGCTGCGCCAGATCCTCCGGCATCGCCGCCCGATTCGCTTTGTATCCGTGGTATTCCACCTCATGAAAAGTCTGCGTCTTGATGTCGAACTTACGAATCTTCGTAACCGCCGCCGCCTGCTCATCCCGAAACGTAGGCCCCATCACGTCGTAGATTGCGGCAAGATACGGCGGCGCAAAATCTTCCCGCAACTTGCGCAGCATATTCACAAAAACAAAAGTCGCCGCCGTCGGAACCCCGGTCCGAGTCGTCATCGGCCTCTGCCGCGACATCGCGTGGTAGGCCCTGAAAATAAACGACATGGTGTCGATCAGGAAGATGCAGTCGCGCCCCGCCCCATGCGGCAGCGCCAATTTGCCCGCAGGAGAGGTTTTGGGGCCCTCAGCAGTCACAGAGACAGGTACAGTTTCAGGCACAGGATTCACCCCCACGCTCATAACAGAACGATCGTTCTGTATTTTTTCGGGCCCATCGGGCGAATTGGATTTCTTAGCGGTCACGGCGAGCAGTTTATCAGGGTTGGCGGCCGCAAAGCCCACTATTCCAACAACATGCAGTCTCCATACGAGTAAAAACGGTAGCCCTGCTCAACTGCGTGTTTGTAAGCGCGCAGCACACACGCCTGGCCGCCCAGTGCGCACACCAACATAAGAAGCGTCGATTTTGGCAGATGAAAGTTCGTCAACATCGCGCCCACAACTTTGAACTGGAAACCGGGGTAAACAAAGAGGTTAGCCTCGCCCGAGCCAGCTTCAATACGATTTTCTCCCACACACGCCGCAGCAAATTCCAGAGTCCGCACCGTGGTCGTCCCCACAGCCACAATTCGACGTCCCGCCGCCAGCGCCGCGTTCACTTTGCTCGCGGCATCTTCGGAGATCGCATACGTTTCCCCATGCAATTTGTGATCTTCCACGCGCTCCACACGCACTGGCTGAAACGTCCCAAGTCCAACGTGTAGAGTCACTTCCGCTGTCTCAATGCCGCGCTCCCGCATCCGTGCCAAAATCTCGGCAGTAAAGTGCAACCCAGCCGTAGGAGCTGCCACAGACCCCCTCGCCTTGGCATAGACCGTCTGATACCGCCCACTGTCCTCCGGAGCGTCCTGACGGGCAATGTAGGGTGGCAACGGCACATGTCCCAGCCGCTCCAGCACGCCAAAAAAGTCCTCCACAGGCCCAAAACGGATCACGCGCTCGCCAAACTCTCCCTGCGACACAACCTCTGCCTGAAGTTCATCCCGATCACCGAAGACGATTCGGGTGCCCACCCCTAGCTTGCGACCGGGACGCACCAGGCACTCCCAATCGTTCGCCACAGTTCGGCCCGGCGCTGGGGGAAGTTCCTTTGTTAGCAACACTTCAATCCGCCCCTGCCCAAATACCGGCACTTTGGAACCTTGGGGAATTACGTACAATTTCGAGAATCGAGACTCCCCTGACCTATCCCCAGCAGCACCCTGGGCCGCCGTGACACGTCGCCCAAACAGACGCGCCGGGAATACCTTTGTATTGTTAAATACGACCAAGTCGTCCGACCGCAACAAGTCCGGAAGTTGATGAAAAATAAGGTCTTGTAAACCATTTTCAGGCTCAGCCGCACCCCGCTGCACCCGTAGCAATCGGGAGGCAGCACGGTCCGCCAGCGGATGCTGCGCGATCAGCGCTTCGGGCAAATCGAAGTGAAAATCAGAAACTTGCACACGTTTTCTCTAACTTCGAGTATAAAGTTTGAGGCACGATTCGCTGGGGTAAAATGCGTGGGCAAGGTTAAATTGTGGCGAAAAACGTTGTCCAACAATACGAAGGTACGATACGATACCCGGACTGAGTTGTATCAAGCGTTGGGGCCCCAGTTAACGAAACTTAAGATCAGGACCATGGTCAACGAACGCAAACTTCGGGAAGAGATCGTGCGCAACGCTCATCGCTTGCACGCGGCGGGCTTCGTCGCGGCCACGGATGGCAACCTCTCCGTGCGCATGGATTCGCGCCGCATTCTGACCACGCCCACGGGCATGAGCAAGGCCGACCTGAAGCCCTACGACCTGGTCGTCGTCGACTACGATGGAAACACAATTTCCGGCCGCCGCCGCCCATCGAGTGAGCTGGCAATGCATCTTCTGATCTACAGCATGCGCGATGATGTTCACGCGGTGGTGCATGGACATCCTCCGACTGCAACCGGCTTCGCTGCCGCAGGATTGGCTCTGAACCAGCCGCTGGTTTGTGAAGTGGTAATCGGGCTGGGATCGATCCCGCTAGCGCGTTATGGAACACCGGGCACGCCGGAACTGACGGACGCTCTGGCCCCCTACATTCCGGACTACGATGCGATTTTGATGGCCAACCACGGCGTCGTCGCCTATGGCGAAGATGTGCAACACGCCTACATGAAAATGGAAACCGTGGAACACTTCGCGAAGATCGTGTTGGTCACGCACCAACTGGGACGTCAACACGTCCTCGGCGAACCCGAACTCGCGAAGTTGATTGAAGCACGTCGGAAGTACGCCGGAACTACGTCGCGCGCAGCCATGCCGTTGCGACCTGCTGGGGATTGAGTCCTAGAGTGTTGTTGGAAAAGGAGGTCTTGGACGTGATTCGAGTTGTATTCCGTTCGCGCAACATGCCAAGCCCCAGGAAAACAGCAGATTCCTCACGATGGAACTGTTCGGAATGACAACCTTCTAGAGTTTTTCAACAGCCTCCTAGAGTGTAGCGATAGGCCGCCCTACGCGCGAACACGCGCGGCGGGGGTGAGACGGGTTTTCTGCGGCGGTTTCGAATTCCTGCGGTTGAGTTCAGCGATGCCGGAGACTATCACGGGTTTGCAATCGGGGAATTCGGCGAGGAGAACAAGCTTTCCTCCCATGGCCTCGACGTAGCCGCGCAGCGTTGAGAACAGCAGATCGCTTCGTTGTTCCAGCCGCGATACCTGTTCCTGGCCGATCTTCAGAACCTTGGCCAGCCGCTCCTGAGTCAGGTTGTGAGCCTTCCGCAGTTCCCGTAAAGTCATTTCCTCTGCAATCAGTTCCTTCGCGCGCGCTTCCACTTTCTTGCGACGCTCGGGGCTGAGTTTCTTGATCTTTTCTTCAATGTTTAAGGGCATGATTATCTCCTTTAGGCGTCGCGTGGAATGCTCCATGAAGCATATGCCTTCAAGGGCATAATGTCCAGATTCGATATTCACACCCCGCGTTCTAGTGATGTTGGGGAGATCCAAGGCTGGCACACCGGCCCCACCTTAGTTGCTATTGCCCTTCTTTCAGAAATTGTTCCTTCCCAAGTTGCGCGATAGCTTGGGTGAGCCGATGCACTGACGTTGAAGGATTACCGTTTTCTCGGTCTTGTTGTTTCTGCCACACCAGGAGTTGTTCGGCGCGCTTAACCGCTTCAGCATAATTTGCGCGAAGTCTCTCATAGTCTGCCACTTTGGAGAAATCAGGCAGATGCCCCCGACACGCCGTTTGCATCCACCCTCGCTCTCGATACTGACGCTGATCTTGAAAATGCAATAAAATCCAAAGTTCAAAACAAGGATTAGAAAGCGCGACATTCAGTTTGTTATCTCGCGCCTGTTTCAATGCTTCTTTGAGATTCGGATGCTCATCCACATCGAAGACGCACCACACCTCGTCATACTTTACGAATGGATCTTTTTCTTTACGCGCTTGCCGCTCAGCAGATTTCTTTCGTTCCACAGCAGACTCAACTAGGGTCTTGGGGACGCCACATGCACGAAGGATCTCAATGTCAACGAGCTGACTTCTGTATTCTCTCTTGAACTCCTTAAAATATTGGGGTTCTGTAACCTTACCTTCACACAAAATCAGTAACCGACGCCGGGGTGCTCTTTTCGGCGGGCGCCGACGCAGGGCCTCCGTTTTGCGTTGTACCATCACTAGTCTTTGCTCAAAGTTGTTAAATCATCGTCAATAAATGGCACCGCGCCATACCGTCCTTGCAGATACCCTCGTTCCAGATTTTCGCCCTTTCGGGGACGAAAATCACTCAAGGGATAAAGGTGAGTGGCTCCGGAACCGTCCTTTTCTGTGAACCAAATTTGATCACGTCGCAAAAGGGGACTATTTAGGAGGTTGGTGTCGTGAGTACTGAAAATCATTTGCGCACCGCGCGGGTTGCTTGCGCGTTCGTTGAAGAGCCGAATTAACTCAATTGCCAGCAAAGGGTGCAAGCTAGATTCCAGCTCGTCGACACACAACACACCGCCACTCTCCAATGCCTCGATTACAGGGCCTAACAGTGCAAAATATGCCCGAGTTCCATCCGACTCATCTTCGAACTTCAATTCATTTCCAGTTCCCTCCTGACCGCGATGCCGAAAAAAGATATTGGTTGTTTTCAACGGTAGTGGAATGTCTGCGGAGCTTGATGGCATCGACTCTTTGATCACTGAGATCACGCCAAGCATCACCGTTTTAGCCTTTTCGTCCAACTCGGTTTCTTCTGCCCGGAGATCCTCAATTCCCAGATCTGCAGCTTTCAGGAGTGACAACAACTTTTCTTTGCGTTTTTCATCCGAGCACATATTTTCGGTTCTTGACATTTCTCGACGAGTAATTGAGAAGCAGATGCTACGGGTCAAGAAATTGTAGATTGGAAGAAGTGCTTCGTGGTTGTTTTGGGCTGCAGTGGAAAGATAGAGGCTATTAGGGCGCGTCAATTCCTCTATAGTCCGGTTCTTTTCTCCCCGAAGATTCCTGCTGAAGGTGAAGATCCTTTTTGGATCCTCGTTACGAAAAAACCACTGCTGCTGCTTACCGCTCGGGTAGGCGTAAAGCCATTCTTCACGGAACTTCTCGGAATCTGTCACGAACCCGTAGCGATAACGGACGCTATTAACTATGAACTCCACTTCGAACCGGGAAGGTTGATCCCGCGAACTATCCAGAATGAAAGGGTCATGGGGTATCGGTGAGCTTGGGCTCCACCTTCTATAAGAATTGGCGACCGCAGTTGACACCCAATGCAGCGCACCGAGGACATTTGTCTTGCCTGAAGCATTGGGGCCATAAATTGCGGCTACAGGGAGAAGGTTGTGAGGTGCTTGATCGATTCGAATGAGCGAGTCAGGCCTATCTTTGAGAGAGGACGCGACAAGCGTCAGCTCTTGCTTTTCCCTTATTGAACGGAAATTCTCAACGCTGAATCGGACAATCATGATTTAAGAACCTTTTTACACTAAAACAGGGTTGAATGCTATTTTGATGCATTTTACAGTCTAAATATGCATTAATTATGCATAAATGGCAAGATTACCGACGGGCGCCGGTGGCCCATTCAAGCCTTCCTTCTGGCTTGAGTGGGGCGGTTCGACAGATGGACAGAGTGTTCCCGTCGCTCGGTCGCGTTTTCATGTCGTCCCATTTCGACTCGATCTCGCCTCTTCCTCGCAATCGGTTGGCGGTTGTGGGCCAGCCTCGAACACCCCCATTCTAAATTTCGCAAAGAACGCGAAATTTCGAATGGGGCACCCGCGCGTTTTCTGAGCGAAGCAGACTCCTCGCTGCGCTTCGGAATGACAATTTTGGAGAGGTGTTGGGGCGAGGAAGTCAGCGGCAGCGGACAGGAGTCTTGGTGGCACGACTGAAGCCGAGCCCTTTCAAAGCGCTCTCTTTCAAGTGGGATTTCAAGTGGGAAACAAGTGGGATTCAAGTGGCGAGCTAAGAGCGGCGAGCAGGAATGCTCGCCCTACATGAGCGGGCCGGTGGCCCATTCAAGCCTTCTTTTTGGCTTGAGTGGGGCAGTTCGACAGATGGACAGAGTGTTTCCGCCGCTCGGTCGCGTTTTCATGTCGTCCCGTTTCGACTCGATCTCGCCCCGTCCTCGCAGTGGGTTGCTGGTTGTGGGCCAGCCTCTGACATCCCCACTCTAAATTTCGCAAAGAACGCGAAATTTAGAATGGGCCACCCGCGCGTTTTCTGGGTACAGCAGATCCCTCGCTGCGCTTCGGAATGACAATTTTGGAGTGGTGTTGGGGCGAGGAAGTCAGCGGCAGCGGACAGGAGTCTTGGTGGCACGGCTGAAGCCGAGCCCTTTCACAGCGCTCTCTTTCAAGTGGGATTTCAAGTGGGAAACAAGTGGAATTCAAGTGGCGAGCTAAGAGCGGCGAGCAGGAATGCTCGCCCTACATGAGCGGGCCGGTGGCCCCTTCAAGCCCGGTTTTTGGCTTGAGTGGGGCGGTTCGACAGATGGGCTGAGTGTTTCCGCCGCTCGGTCGCGTTTTCATGTTGTTCCATTTTTACTCGATCTCGCCCTTCCTCATAGTCGGTTGGCGGTTGTGGGCCAGCCTCGAACATCCCCATTCTAAATTTCGCAAAGAACGCGAAATTTAGAATGGGGCACCTGCGCGTTTTCTGTAGCCAAGAGCAGATTCCTCGCTACGCTTCGGAATGACAAATTTTGGAGGGTGACAAGTTTCGGAGTTGTGGGCGGGGCGAGGAAGTCTGTCGCAAGGGAAGTCAACGGCAGCGGACAAGAGTATCCACTCTACATTTTTACCTCGGGTGTCGTTCCTCCCGCCCTCTTTCGCCAGAGGACGCGAAAGAAGGACGGGGCACCCTCTCGTTCATTTCTGTTCAACCTATTTATGGAACATGGGCTAATGCGACAGCGCGAAGCTGCCGATGCGGGTTACGAACTTGCCGTCGGGGCTAATGGCCAGCGCGGTCACGCTTTCTGCGCCTTGGATAAAGCACAGTAGAGGCTCGGCGGCGGTGCGGTGGCGCAGGTAGGCATCCCGGCTCAGGGTTGCGATGAATGGCGTATTGCCGGAGGTCTCGACTGCTGGCTTGCCGCGCTTCCATGGGGGCAGGGCGTCGCTGCCGCCGACGGGGCAGGTGGTGGTGTCGACCCAACTCTGTAGAGCTTTTGTCATTTGAGCTACGTTCGCGGCATCTGCCAGAGTGGTTACTTGTGCGGTTGGGCGCGAGACGGCGAAGAGCATACGGCCATCGATGGCATGGATTTTGATCGTCGCTTTGGCGGAGTGGCAGTCGGCTCCCGTGGTGCTGGCTGTGATCGTCAGTTGAGCGTTGGCTCGCGGGACGCCCGCTCCCCAGGTCCAAGGGGCTTTCGCGGTGGCGGCACAATCCTGGGCGGCTGCGCTGGCTGAACAGAAGAGTGCGGCAAGAATGGCGACTGCGAATATGCGGCTCGTCTTGGTGGAACGTTTCCCAGCGCAGTTTGCCGTCGCGTACGCCGCCAACGACGATGTTACAGACGAATTCCCCGAGTGGCGGTTCTTGATTTTCATTCTTGACCTGGGGCATCTATCTTATTGTAAATAAATGCTTTAACGTTCCAAGTTTTTAATCGCTCCGGCACCGCTCCACTTCCTCAGAGCCTTACGCCAGTTGTCGCAACCATCAAATCCCTGTAGACTAAATGTTTATTCACTAGATCTGTATCCACTGCAGTCGAAAGGTTCTTGTTATGGCACGCGTTTGTGATATCTGCGGCAAAGGGCCGCAATTTGGAAATAATGTCAGCCACGCCAACAACATCACCAAGCGGCGCTGGAACGTCAACTTGCGCCCGGTGAAGGCCAAAGTGGAAGGCCATGGCAAGAAGATTCGCGCCTGCACAGGCTGCATCCGCAGCGGCAAAGTCGTAAAGGCGTAACTTAACCTACCTCAGGGGCTGAAGCCCACATCTTCATCTAACCCGGATGGCACGACTGAAGGCGTGCCCTTCCCAAGAACTGTTTCTACTTTACGCCTACTAATTCCACGTCAAAAATTAGCGTTGCACTGGGCGGAATTGCGCCTGGATAGCCGCGTTCTCCGTAGGCTAGCTGCGGTGGAATGCGGAGCTGGCGCATGCCGCCAACCTTCATGCCCGCAACGCCTTCGTCCCAGCCTTTTATGACCTGCCCGGCTCCAAGCTGAAAGGGAAACGTGTGGCCAGTGTGATAGGAGCTGTCAAACTCCTTGCCATCCGGAAGCCAGCCCGTGTACTGCATTTCAGCCTGCTGTCCGGCAACGGCGGTTGCTCCTGTGCCGACCCTGATGTCCCAATACTGCAAGCCTGTGGGAGTGGTGGTGCCTGGGCCCTTCACGGGTGTGGGAGCGTTGGGATGAGTGTGCTTCACTGGGGTCCTCTTCTTGGCCGTGGTGGCGGCGTGATGCGTTGTGGTGGTTTTCCTGGCGCCGGTGGTGGCGGGTTTCTTGGCGGTGCCTGATTTTGCGGTCGTCATTTTTGTTGCAGTGGTTGACTTTACGGTTGTTTTGGCCGTCGGGGTCGACTTCTTGACGGCTGGCTTTTTGGGTGCAGTGGCGTCTGGTTTCGTGGCCGCATCTTGCGCAAAGGCGGAGGTGGCCAGGGCTAGAATTGCGATTGCTAACATGCGTTTCGACATCGATTCTGCTCCTGAGTTATTTAAATCTTGGACTTACTTCGTCAGTATGATTTTTGTCATTCCGAGTGTAGCGAGGAATGACAAGTCTACCCAAAGTTATGCGAGCGCGATGACATCAATCTCGACCAGAACATCTTTCGGCAAGCGGGAGACTTCCACCGTCGACCGTGCGGGGGGCGAGGACGGAAAATAGCGTCCGTAGACTTCGTTCATGGCAGCAAAGTCGTTCATGCTCTTTAGAAACACGCCACAGCGGACGACTTTATCGAAGCCGGTGCCAGAAGCCTTTAGAATCGCCGCGAGATTTTGCATCACACGTTCGGTTTGCACGGCAATGTCTCCGTCAACGATCTGCCCGCTGGCTGGATCGAAAGCCACCTGGCCCGCGGTGAAGACAAAACCGTTCGCCTTGATTGCCTGCGAGTAAGGGCCGATGGCTTTGGGCGCGTCGGGGGTTGCAATAACGTCACGCATTGCGTTTCTCCTGGAGAGCGGTTGTCAGTAGTCAGTTGCCAGTCATCGGTGGAATTGGATTTTCAATTGTAGACGATGATGCAGCAAACTTGCTGACGAGGCGCCACCTCCTCATTTAAGGGTTCATCGGTGGAATCCTATTGCCGCGCTCAAGTGGGGCGAGTATCGCTTCCTTTTCGCGTCTACCGCCAAAATCACCCGAAAGGATGACGACAAAGACCCCGCCTGATGCGGTATTGTTGCTGTGCATTTCGATACTTCACTCCCACAGGAGGGAGCATGGAACTCGGTAATTTTTGTATGTGCTTAGCCGTGAAAGACCTGGCGGCCTCCAAAACTTTCTATGAGAAGTTTGGCTTCAAGGTCGTTGGCGGAAACGCCACGCAAAACTGGCTGGTCCTCAAAAACGGCACGAACAAGATCGGCATCTTTCAAGGCATGTTCGAAGAGAACATTTTGACTTTCAATCCTGGCTGGGATAGCGATGCCGGCAAGCTCAGCACCTTCACGGACATTCGCGAGCTACAGCGCGAGCTGAAAGCGCAAGGCGTAAAGCTAACGACGGAGGCGGACGAGACGACCACCGGACCAGCGAGTTTCACTGCAGTTGACCCCGACGGAAACCAAATTTTGGTGGATCAGCACGTCTGAATCTCTGGGATTGTTGCAATGTCAGCCGGGTTTCTGGGATAAGTATGGCGCGTAGTCTTGAGTGAAATCGCCTGTCTACAACACTTCCTCAATTATTGGGGCGCCACTCCGTGAAATCATTGCCCATCTGGTGTCTAATTATGTTGGAGCGGCAGATGAAACAAAGTCAAGCCTTCGCTATTGCGGTAGTCATCCTCTTCGGCGTTGCGGCGGGTTCGGCTCAGAATCGTCATTTCGGGCTTCCGTTTCTTGTGACGATTGGCGACAAGTACGGCTTCATGGACGCTAACTGCCACATGGTGATCCCGCCTCAATACGGGGAAGCATTAGAGTTTTCAGAAGGATTGGCCGCCGTCAAGATTGGCGGGAATTGGGGCTACACCGACGATCAAGGCTCACTTGTGATTCCACCGAAGTTCGCTGGAGCGTGGTTCTTTTCGGATGGGCTGGCGAGCGTAAAGCTCAGCGAACGAAGCCCGTTGTGGGGCTTCATCGACAGAAAGGGAGATGTCGTAATCCAGCCTCAGTTCGGGATGGCGCTAGAATTCTCCGAAGGACTCGTTGAGGGATATGGCGAAAAGAACCACATTCTTAACATTCCGCTAGGGTACATGGACAAGAGCGGGAAATATGTTTTGCGCTTGGATGAGCCGGGGATGAAAATAGTGTTTTTAGTTGAGTTTTCGGAAGGGCTGGCGCGGGTGTCCATGCGACCAAAACATTCAGATGGCAGTGTGGGTCCCAGCAAGTATGGATATATCGACCACAACGGGAAATGGGTAATTCCGCGTTCATTTGTAGCGGCAGACGATTTCCATGAGGGACTCGCGGCGGTCACGGGCAAAGACGGAACTTGGGGTTATATCGACAAGGCAGGGCAGTTCGCGATTGCTCCTCGCTTCGAGGATGCGTCTGAGTTCTCAGAAGGGCGTGCAGGCGTAAGGACGGGCGGTCGCTGGGGTTGGATCGACAAGAGCGGTAACGTGGTTATCCCGACAACGCTCGAGGCATCGGAAGTCGGCACTTTCCACAGCGGCATGGCTACGGTCGCTCACAACCGAAAGATGGGGTACGTAAACACGAAGGGTGAAATGGTAATTCCCCAGTCCTTGGATGGCGGATCAGAGTTCGTACAAGGCATCGCGCAACTAAAGGACCATTATGGGTACAAGGTGATAAACACCTCCGGCAATGTCCTGTGCAGTCTGAGCGCGCAATAAAATGCCTCCGTAGTTGACCTAACATCGCCATTTCACTCGTTGACCTGAGAACTCCAGCCCAACGTGAACGTCTCGGCACCCCTAGACCTTCTTCATCCTCTGCACGTCATGCAACCCCGGAATCTTCCTCAACCCTGCCGTGATCAGCTCCAGGTGTTCCAAATCGCTAATATCCAGCAACACTTCCACGGTCGCTTCCCCGCTAACCGCCCGCGTGGACATGTCGCGAATGTTGGCGTGGGCGTCGCCGATTACGGTTGTGATCTGTTTCAACATGCCGAAGCGGTCATCGCAGAGCATTTGCAAGCGGACGGGGTAGGCGGCCGCGGGTTCTCCGGCGCCTCCGGCCCACTCAACATCGATGCGGCGCTCGGGTTCGTACATTAAATTTACGACGTTGGAACACTTGGCGGCGTGGACCGCGACGCCTTTGCCTCGCGTGACGTAGCCGACGATGGCCTCGCCGCGAATCGGGTTGCAACAGCGGGCGCGATAGACCATTAAATCGCCGTGGCCCTTGACGATGATGGCATCGCTTTTGCCGCCGAAAACGCGGCGAATCACGCTAGTGACGCTCTGTTTCGGCTCTTCGCCTTCGAGCGGAGTTATACCGGCGGGCAGCACGCGGCCTAACACTTGTTTAGCAGAATATTTTCCGTAGCCAATGTCGGCTAGAAGATCGTCGGGGCGTCCGAGGCCATAGTTCGACGCGACGCGCTGCAAGTCTTCTTCGCGAATATCTTTGAGCGCGATGCGATATTTGCGAGCTTCCTTATCGATGAGCTTGCGGCCAATTTCAATCGCGCGCTCGCGCTGATGCACGTTGAGCCAGTGGCGTATTTTCTGCCGAGCGCGGGTGGATTTCGCAAAGCTGAGCCAATCTCGGCTGGGCTTGTGGCCCGCCTGGGAAATTACTTCAACAATGTCGCCGGAATGCAGTTTGTGGCGGATGGGCACCATGCGCCCGTTGACACGCGCGCCAACACAACTATTGCCGACGTCGGTGTGCACGGAATAAGCGAAATCGACAGGAGTAGCGTCGCGTGGCAGTACGATCACTTTGCCCTTGGGCGTGAAGGTGTAGACCTCTTCCGGGTAGAGATCGATCTTCAGCGAGGACAGAAATTCATTGGGATCTGGAACGTCGCGCTGCCACTCAACCACCTGCCGCAACCAGGCGAGCCGCTGCTCGTCTTTCGCGGAAATGGGGCCGTCTTTATATTTCCAGTGGGCGGCAATACCCTCTTCCGCCATCTTGTGCATCTCTTCCGTGCGAATCTGTACTTCGAATGGAATTCCGCTTTCCGCAATCACCGAGGTATGCAGCGACTGGTAGAAATTGGGTCGAGGCATGGCGATGAAATCTTTAATGCGGCCGGGGACCGGACGCCAAACATTGTGGACAATTCCAAATACGGCGTAGCAATCCTGAACCGATTGTGTGACCACGCGCATGGCAAACAAGTCATAAACTTGTTCGACAGTGATCCGCTGCTTAACGAGCTTGTTGTGAATGCTGAAGAAGCGTTTGATGCGGCTTTCCACGCGCGCCGTAATACCCGCTTCTTTCAATTTGTCGCGCAGCACTTCCTGCACGTGCGCAAGGAATTGCTCGCCCTGCTTGCGGCGAGATTCCACCAGCTTGCGGACGTCTTCGTAACCGGTGGGATCGGTGTAGCGGAAGCTGAGATCTTCCAACTCTCCGCGAACTTTACCCATGCCGAGGCGGTGGGCGATCGGCGCGTAAATTTCCAATGTTTCTCTAGCAATTTTGACTTGGCGCTCCGGCGAAAGATGTTCCAGTGTGCGCATGTTGTGCAGGCGGTCGGCGAGCTTGATGAGCACGACGCGGATATCGTCGACCATGGCGAGTACCATTTTGCGCAGGTTCTCGGCTTGACGTTCTTCCTGCGACGCAAAATCAATTTTGCCAATTTTGGTGACGCCTTCGACGATGTGCGCGACCTGCTCGCCAAATTCCTTGCGTATATCGACAGTGGTGACCGACGTATCCTCAACGGAATCGTGCAGAAGGCCAGCGGCAACCGCCACGGGGTCCAACTTCATCTCCGCCAAAACCAGAGCGGTTTCCAAAGGGTGAACAACGTAAGGTTCGCCGGAAGCGCGGGTCTGGCCTTCGTGGTGCTTAACGGAAAATTCGTAGGCCTTGCGAACAATATCCAAATCGTCATTGGGGCGATTGGCGCGCATCATGCTCATCAGCTCACGGTACTTTGTGGCGCTGAGTAGACTGGTCGCGATGTGTTGGCGCAAGTTCATGCCTGTTCTTTGGACACAACTGTTGTAACGTAGAACATTGAAGCTGAGCTCGGGGTAAGCCCGCATAGCACTCGTCTGATTATAGCTTTGAGGGCGGCGAAACCTCACTTTTGGCCGTTCAGCGAAGCACTCAATTTCCCGATAGACCCTAGTTGCCAGATGTTAGAGAACTGGTAGAGTGCTCTCTCTACGATGGAAAACTACGGTGCCTCACCCGAAGTGGAAAACGCTGTTGGCTTTCGCAATTGTTTAGAAACCATGGAGTGTTTGCGGTTTGCTACAGTGGATCAGGCGGCGAACAAATTCTTTTGGCGAGGCTGATTGTGCAAGTACTAATGAGCGGCGCGTCCGGATTGTTGGGTACCGCGCTGTCGCAGGCTTTTGCAGCGCGCGGAGATCGTGTGATCCCGCTGGTCCGTAGCCAGGTCAACTCTGGCGCAGACGGCATTTCCTGGCAGCCGGGCGAGACGCTTGATCCTACGCTGGTATCCGGCTTCGATGCCGTCATTCATTTGGCTGGCGAAAGTGTTGTCGGCCGCTGGACTGCCGCTAAGAAGCAACGCATTCGCGACAGCCGTGTTTTAGGAACTCGGACTTTGGCGGAAGTCGTGCCCCGCGCTGCGCAAAAACCCACCGTCTTTCTGGCGGCTTCCGCCATCGGCTACTACGGCAATCGCGGCGATGAAGTTCTGGATGAGACAAGCGCTTGTGGAACAGGATTTCTGGCGGAGACTTGCCGTGAATGGGAAGCCGCCGCGGAGCCGGTGCGGCAAGCGGGAATTCGATTAATCCACACGCGCATTGGAGTAGTACTCAGCAAGCACGGCGGCGCGTTGGACAAGATGGTGCTTCCGTTTCGCCTGGGCCTCGGCGGCCGAATGGGAAGCGGCCAGCAATGGATGAGTTGGATCCACGTCGACGATATCGTTGGTGCCATGCTTCATGTTTTGCAAAACGAGTCGATTAGCGGGCCGGTTAACCTGGTCTCTCCAAATCCAGTGACGAATGCGGAATTCACCTCAGCGCTGGGGAAAGTTCTGTCCCGCCCAACAATTTTTCCAGTACCGGAATTCGCACTTCGGCTTGCGATGGGAGAAATGGCAGAAGAAGTTTTGCTGGGAAGCCAGCGTGTAGAACCGCAACGGTTGCTGGCAAGCAGCTATGAATTCAAGTTCCCAGAATTGCAGCCAACACTGGAACATTTATTGGGAACTAGAGTTGTTGCACATCGAAACCGCTGAGAACGGCAGACTCTCTAAGCTTTCGATCCGCGCTCAAGAAAGCGCGGCCTTGCGGGGAATCTTCGCACCATTCAAGGGCGGCCGCCAACTGCAAAGCATCGGCAGCGCGTAAGTCGTAGCGACGGACAAGATGAACGGACCTAGCCCGTAATGCATCGGAGGGATCAATCACAAACCATGAATCCGCCAACTGCTTGGCGAGTCGATCGGCGGTGGCCAAATCGTTGGAGTCGAGTTGCTTCATTCGCGCGAGCCGCGCCATGGCGCCGGCAATCTCAACAGGGGTAGCCCACCAAACCACAGGTTGATAAATCTTGTACAAGGCGATCGCCCGCGGCGTAAAACTCTGGCGTACGCAAAGGGGAACCAGAGCACTGGCATCCCAAAAGGCGGAAATTCGCACTACCGGCCGTCCCGCTCTTCCCGCCAAACTTGTTCCATAATTTCATCCGACACATTTCCCGGAGGCTCCGGCCAGGATGCGCTGGCAGACCGCTTCTTCAAGGGTGGCCTCAAAACGCCTCGAGCTATCAGACGAAGTTCCTGCTCGGAACCATCCTCCAAACGGCAGGGCACGATTCTAGCCACGGGCTTGTTGCGGTCGCAAACCAGCACCTCTTCGCCATCCTTGACGAGCTGAATGTGGGCGCTCAGCCGCGCTTTCAAGTCGCTGATATTGACGGTTCGCATAGAACAAGCATACTCAATATGACCATATTAGTCACGTTCTATTTTATACCTCAAAAGGCCTGCTTTCCCCGCGCTTCGTTAAAGGCTTTCACCCTCTCTACAACGCTCATCACGTGCTTAGGCAAGGTCAAAGTACTCCCTTCTTCCAGAATCGGAATCAGCTTGTCGAACTCCGGGCCTGAGTGCGAGCCCGTCAGCATGATGCGAACGGGATGAAACAATTCTTTCCCTTTTGCCCCATTCTCGGCTTTCACTGCGTTCATGATTGCCTTAAAACGCTCTGCGGTAAGCGGAAGTTCTCCGGAAGACTGAAGGTCGAGAACTTTTGCTGTAAATGCGGAAAAAACGGCGCTGGCACTGGGAGAAGCCAGAACCTCAGCATTCTCCGGAGAAGCAAGCGCCGCGGACGGATCGAAAGAAAAGACATGCGCTGCACGTTCGGGAAGCTGATCCAGACGGTCTACCGAGGCCACCAGCAGGCTCACTACTCTTTCAAACCAGATACGAGTAGCGTCGTCGAGCTGTGCGGGAAGCAGCCCCGCGCTGACAAAAAACGGCACCGCCAAATTCACGACTTTCCCCGGCGTTGATGCCTTAATGTAGTGGCGGTTGAGCCAATACAATTTTTCCATATCGAAAACAGCAGGTGAAGGCGTGACGCGTTCCAGGGTAAATTCCTTGAGCAATTCTTGCGGAGTAAATATCTCCCGCGTGCCTCCGCTGGGCGCCCATCCGAGGAGAGCAAGGTAGTTCGTCAGCGCTTCCGGCAGCACGCCCATCTCGCGAAAATTCGCAATCGACGTCGCTCCGTGGCGCTTTGAAAGTCGCTCTCGATCTGCGCCAAGAATCGTGGAAAGATGCGCAAACTCGGGCACTGGCCAGTTCAGCGCCTCGTATAATGCGACTTGCTTTGGAGTGTTGGAAAGATGATCGTCGCCGCGAATCACATGCGTGATCTTCATCAGCGCATCGTCGATCACAACCACGTAGTTGTAGACCGGCATCCCCGACGAGCGCAGAATGATCGGATCGCTCACGACCTCATTCGAGAACTCAACCTGGCCATGAACGATGTCATGAAAGCGAATCGGCCGTTCTGGAATCTGCAGACGAATCGCGCCTGCCTCGCCACCTGCGCGGCGTTTCAACGCGTCAGCAGGGTCAAGCTTGCGGCAGGTACCTGGATAGATCGGCTGACGATGTTCCGCGTGCGCCAATTCACGCTGGCGCTGCAACTCGGCCTCCGTGCAGAAACACAGATAAGCCTTCCCTTCGCTCAGCAACCGCTCCGCATATTCGCGATAAATCGGAGTGCGGTCGGACTGGCGATAGGGCGCGTACGGACCGCCTGCATCGGGGCCTTCGTCCCAATCGAGGCCGAGCCACTTTAGGTCGTCGATCAGCTGGGTTTCATAGCGAGCTTCGCTGCGCTCAATGTCAGTGTCTTCAATGCGCAGGATCATGGTGCCGCCGGTCTTGCGAGCGTAAAGCCAGTTTACGAGGGCCGTGCGGGCATTGCCGACATGTAATTGCCCGGTCGGAGAAGGCGCGAAACGAACGCGTACGTTGGAGGTTGAGGTCACGGTTTTATGTTAGCAGGGCGAGCTGTCGACTATCGGCTGTCGGCTGTAAAAATCGGGGCACATCAGCACAAACTTGATTCGCTGGTGTTGAAAGCCGAAAGCCGACAGCCGAGAGTTCAGCTCTTGCTTCGCAAATACGTTCGCGAGATGCGGTCATGCCAGCAGAGTCCTTCTTCGTCCAGGAAGGCCCAGACATATCCCAACATCACGGCAGCAGCGCTGAGCAGCGAAGAGAGGAAGCGCCAGCGACGCTGTGCCATGTTTGGAACGGAACCATCAAAACCGACGAGTTCCAATTTACATGCCCTTTGACCCAGCGTACGGCCCGTCATAACGAGCAGCGCATACTGGTAGCCGAGCCAAAAAATGATCGGAATCAAAGCCGCTGTTATGAGCAACTGCGGACGCGGTGGAATTTCGTGGGTTAGCTGGAAGAAAATCCAACCGCCGAAAGCCGTGACCAGCCCGACGAAGAGCGCGTCCAGCGTAGTGGCCAGCACTCGATGCTGCATCGGAGCGGGCCGCAACCGCAGATGCACATCGGCAGACTCAGCTTCCGCGGCGGGCTCCAGCAAAATGCCTCCTAACGCAGGCTGCGGTGGAGCCAACTCCGGAACGTCCAGAATTCTGGGGCGCTCGACTACCGGCTCGGCCAGCTCGTCCCAATCCACAGCAGGAGCGCTGTAGCGCGGAAACTCGATCAGGTTGGTGGACGCAATGGTTTCCTGTCGCGGAGGCTCTGACAAATCCTGCCAAAGGTCTCGTCGTGGCTCTGGCTGCGAGGCTTGAAAAAAGAGCGGCTCATCCGGCAGCTGCGCTGGATCAAGCGGCAGCGGGCTCGCCGCCACCCGCTCGGTCGCTCGGTCCATCACTTGATCGACCGCCCGCTCTACCACGTGTTCTATCGCCAACGACGATCGCGAGGCTGACGCCTGCGCAACCCGACGCGAAAATTCGGGCCGCTCGAAGGGCAAATGCAGCGAAGGATATTTCGGGTCGCGAGATTTCCGCCGACTCCGATACTGCTGCAGCTTGGCGGCAACCTCGTCACGCCACTCGGTAGCCCCCAAATCGGCCGACGAATCTGCAGACAGATTCAGGGGAAGCGGCGACGGCGCTTCTCCCGCCACATTCTCGTTGCTCTCGTCGTGATTCAATTCTGCTTCAGACATAGCAATACCGTGACAGCGCAACGCTGCCGCGAAAGGAGGCGAAGGTCGGGAGAAAGCCAGAAGCTCAGAGCGCGGTTCGTTCGCCTAGTGGCGCCAGCGAGCTGACTTGGATTCACCCACCGGGGCGTGCTAAGGTCTCGATATCCCCCGGCAGGTCAGCCGTTCAGTCCGCGGGGTGCCTGACCCCATGCGATGATGTCCCGCTATAAGTTGATTATCACGGCAGTCCTCGCTTGTCACGCGCTAGTGGCTCCTCCACTAGTTACCAGCCAGTCACCGGGCGCGTGCGCGCCGCTGCCCTCGTCTTCGCAAACTTCGGACGAGGCCACGATTTGCGCTCTGCAGCAGGAAAAAGACGGGACCGTCTACAAACTGCATCAGCAGGCCAAGATCTATTACCGTAGTTGGATTCTTTCTGCCGACGACGTTGTTTTCGATTCAGACAGCGGCGCTGCCACCGCCGAAGGCCATGTCGTCGTCGAAGGCGGCCCAGGTGATGAGCACATTGAGGCTTCACGGGCCACCTACAACGTCCAAACCGAAATAGGCAGTTTTTACGACGTCACCGGCACCACCGGTATCCGCCTGCGTGGACGCAACATCAGGTTGCTCACCGATAATCCGTTCGCTTTCACCGGTAAATTGGTGGAGAAGACGAGTCCAAGTCATTTCGTAGTACACGACGGCACGGTGACCTCCTGCCAGGTGCCGCACCCCAACTGGCTTTTCAGTGCCGGACGCGTCGAAGTGGAAACTGCTGGTAACGCCCGCATTTACAACAGCGTGTTTCGAATCCGCGGAATACCCATATTCTATTTTCCGTACGCCACCCATCCCATCCACAAAGAGGCTCGCACATCTGGGTTCCTGGTCCCGCACGTAGGGCGTTCTTCCCGTAAGGGCTTCGTGGTCGGCGAATCGTTCTTTTGGGCCATTGATCGCAGCAAGGACATCACGCTCGGCGCGGAGTACTATTCGCATCGAGGCTGGGCCTTGCATGACAATTTTCGCTGGCGTCCCAGCGATACATCGTTCCTGGACTTAACCTACTTCGGCGTACTAGACAGCAAGACCCAGGGCGGAGAAGACGTTCACCTCAACGGCGAGGGACCACTGCCGTGGGGATTTCGTGGCGTTGCGAGCGTCGAGTACCTCAGCACCTACGCTTTCCGCTCGGCTTTCAGCGAATCCATCACCCTGGCGGTAAACTCTGAAGTTAAATCGCAGTTGTTTCTTTCCAAGAGCAAAAACGGATTTTTTTACAACGCACAGGTCGGGCGCTACCAGAACTTCCAGTCCACCGATATCGGTAACGTGGTGACAATTCTGCATGCCCCCGGATTCGAGATTTCCGGTGTCGATCACACACTTTGGAACTCACCGTTTTTGGCCTCCTTCGGCGGAGCTGTCGACGCCCTTTCCCGCAGCGAGCCGAACTTCCGCACGGCGAACCTGGTTGGACGATTCGATTTCCATCCCAGCATCGCTCTGCCTCTGCATTGGCGGGGATGGGCGATGCGCCCAGAATTGGCGGTGCGCGACACGTTCTACACGCACGAACTTCTCCCCAGCAAGAGTCTGGGCCGGGCCACCGACGATGTCCTAAACCGTAAAGCGCTGGAAGCGACGCTCGATCTGCGACCGCCAGCCTTGGAGCGCGTGTTCCAAAAAGAAGTTTTTGGCCTCCAACTGAAGCATGTCCTGGAGCCCAGCCTTACCTACCGATATGTAACTGGCGTCCAGAATTTTGCTCACGTTCTGCGCTTCGATTCGCGCGATACCCTTAGCAACACCAACGAGCTGGAACTCGGCTTCACCCAACGGCTCTACGCCAAAGGCGGAAAGTCAGCTTCGGTTGATTGTCACGACGCCCAGGGCTATCTCGTGACAGGCATGCAAACGCAGTCCCGCTCCGCCAGGCATCCTTGGCAGAAGGAGGATGTTCAAAATCAGCCTTGCCCGAAAACGCCTGCGGCGCGAGAAATTCTAAGCTGGAGAGTTGCGCAGAAATATTTCCTCGATCCGGAATTCGGCCATGCGCTGATCAGTGGCCAGACTAACGTATTGGCAACCACTTCGGATTTTACAGGGATCGCTTTCCTCACCGACCGCCGTCTCTGGTCGCCCATCATCTCGCGCCTGCGCATTCAGACCTCACCGCGATCAGAAGCCGAGTGGAATCTCGACTACGATTTCAAGAAGGGCCGCATCGCCTCCAGCACCGCCATCGTCAGCTACCATTTCGGCGACATCGCTGTGGGAGGCAGCGACAATCTATTGCGAACTCTCTCTGTTCCTTTATCTTCGGGCCTGCCTAGTCCGTCCGAATACCACCAGTTCCGCGTTCTGCTCGGTTATAGCTCGCCGGAGAAGCGCGGCTGGAGCGCCCTCTCCAGCTTCGGCTTTGATCCCAACGCCGACAAGAACAGAAATCCGCAGGCCCAGAAAAAGAGCAGCTATCTGCAATTTGGCTCCGTGCAGACAACCTACAACTGGAACTGCTGCGGCGTGAGCCTGGAATACCGCCGCATCGTCTTGAGTTCGGTAGGCCGCAACGAAAACGAATACCTCTTCCGCTTCAACCTGGCCAACCTCGGCGGATTCGGTAATTTGCGGAAACAGGAACCCGCGTTCTAAGGGATTCTGATACAGGACTCCAGCCCCACACTCGCACCGAAATTCCCAGAAAATCTTGTTTGCAGTACCATCAACAGACGATGCATTTGGACCCCGACCTCGCCCGCAAACAAGCCGCGCTCGACGCTCGTCTCCGCTCCTTAGGCCGCACGCTGGTGGCCTACTCCGGCGGCGTAGATTCCGCGTTCCTGGCTTGGGCGGCGCACAAGGCCCTCGGCGCAAACATGTTGGCGGTCATCGCCGACTCTCCCAGCCTCGCCCGTAAACAGTTAGCCGACGCGCTCAGCTTTGCCGAGCAGCAGCACATCCCCGTGCAAGTCATTCAAACCGAAGAACTTGACCGTCCTGAGTACGCGCGCAACGACTCTCAGCGCTGCTTCCACTGCAAGGACGAACTCTTCAACTTAATGGAGCAATTCCGCCAGGCCAACGCTTTCGACGCCATCGCCTATGGGGTAAATCTCGACGACCAAGGTGACTTCCGTCCCGGCCAGAAGGCCGCGCAGCAGCACCATGTTGCCGCGCCACTCCTCGACGCTCAACTGACCAAGCAAGATGTCCGCGACCTCGCCCGCCTCGCCGGGCTGCGCGTATGGGATAAGCCCGCCTCCGCCTGCCTGTCTTCCCGCATCGAGTATGGCCGCGCGGTCACCCGCGAGAATCTAGCTGTCGTCGAGCAAGGCGAGGACGCTCTCCAGGCCCTCGGCTTCCCCCAAGTCCGCGTGCGCCATCACGGAGAAATCGTTCGCCTCGAAATCGCTCGCGAAGACCTGCCCCGCGCCCTCACCCCAGCCATGGCCGCCGAATTCACCCGCATCTTCAAATCCCTCGGCTTCACCTACGTCACACTTGATCTGGAAGGCTTTCGCTCCGGCTCGATGAATGCGCTGCTGTCGGCGGCGGATTTGCTGCGGAAAGTCTGACTCTCGCCCCAAAATGAACTTTTAGTGTCCAATGGCACACATAGAACTAGACCGAAGGTGTCCATTGGAATACAAAGATTGTCGGCCGCCGCCTCCTTGGCTAAACCCCAATCCTGCGCTCCCCGCTCTTTATCGGTAAATCGTTGATACTGGCATAGCGTTTCTGCATCAGTCCGCTCTCCGCGAATTCCCAGAGTTCGTTGCCGTAGCTGCGGAACCAGTTGCCGCTGTCGTCGTGCCATTCGTATTCGAAGCGGACGGCCATGCGGTTATTGCGGAATCCCCAAAGTTCTTTCTTCAGGCGATAGCCCAGCTCCCGGTTCCACTTTCTTCGCAAGAATTCGACAATGGCCTTGCGCCCGGTGAGGAAGTCTGTCCGGTTCCGCCATTCCGAATCTTCGGTGTAGGCCATGGCTACTCGCTCAGCATCGCACGTGTTCCAAAGTTCTTCCGCGATCTGCACTTTGCGTAATGCACTTTCTTCCGAAAATGGAGGCTTGATAACTTCCGCCATACGTTCTCCTTCGTCCATTGGCTGATTTGTATCCACTCGAGAAGGCGAGCCCGCGCACTCCGGCGCGGGCCATACCGGGCCAACAGAATCTTGCAGTGGCACTTATGCTACTTGCAGCAGGTCGACTTTCGGGAAATCTAAATCGACTTCCGTGATGTTGTTGAAGTAGTTGGTGAAAACGTTGAGCGCGATGTGAGCCACGATCTCCGCGATTTCGCCATCACTAAAGCCCGCGGTCCGCAAGGCTTCGACCTCGGCGGCTGAGGCTTTGCCTCCGTTTGCAATTACCTTCTTGGAGAAGCTAAGCGCCGCTTCCGATTTGGGCGACGTACTGTGCCCACTTCGGCTGGCAACCACTTCCGACTGCGGCAGGCCAACCATCTTTCCTATGGCAGTGTGCGCTGAAACGCAATACTGGCATTCATTACTCTGTCCGACGGCCAGTGCAATTTGTTCGCGCAATTTTACGTCGAGCATTCCTTCGGCCAGTGCGCCGCTGAATCCCAGGTAAGCCTGCAGAACGGCTGGTGAGTTCGCCATAACCTTGGTCATGTTCGGGGTGATCTTAAGCTTGGCCTGGACGGCATCGAGCAAGTCCTTGGCTTTTCCTGTAGCGGTTTTCGGATCGATAATCGGTAGACGAGCCATTTTGATGTCCTTGTGCATCTAATTTCTATGTTACAGTCTACACTTATTTTGACTGCTACAAGTGAGATGTGAGCGGCTTATGGAAGTTTCAGAAAAGAGTGACGAATTCCTCTGGCTGGGAAATTGGCCCGCCTTGGACTTCGTAAACACGGAGATTGTGGATGGCGCCAAGAAGATTGAACTGCTGGCGAACGAGGAGGGTTTCGCCGACTGGCTTGTCCAATCCAAGCTAATTAAGCAGGCTCAGATCCCTCCAGGAGTTCTACCCAACGCCCTAAAAATAGCCCGAGACTTTCGGGAGGAGCTGCGTTCGGGATTGCAGAGACTGATCCGCAATGGCAGGATTCCTCTTTCCCTGATGGATTCCATAAACCGGCTGCTCCGCCGGCACACCATCCGCTTCAATCTGCAAGAAAAGAACCGACACTTCAAGCTGGATACGGATTGGGTGCTACAGGAACCGGAGGATATGTGTGTACCTATTGCACTTTCCTTTGCCCAGCTTTTGAGTACAACTGACATCCACCGTATTCGTCGATGCAAGAACCCCGAATGCGTCCTTTATTTTTACGACACTAGCAAGAGTGGAACGCGCTCCTGGTGCAGCCTGGAGATCTGCGGAAACAGACTGCGGGTGGCTGCCTATCGGCAACGGCAGGCGCGCAGCTCAACCTAAGGCCCACCCAGGAGACGGGCTGGGGGCACACTCCTACCCCCGAACCGGCCCTCTATCTATGAGATAATCAACGCTGCTTTCCCATGCTAAGGCAGGTTCTTGTGCAATTATTTCGGCGTATTTTTGCTCTCATTTTCGTGATTTGCCTGGGGTGTGCCGCGCAAACAGCGCCGCCCGAATTGGCGGCCAAGATCGAGCGCCACGTGCGGGCTGCCTACAATGTGCCCGAAACCGTAGACATCCAGGTATCCGCCCCCAAAGTCAGCGAATTCCCCAACTTCGACGCGGTTACCCTCACATTTGCCCAAGGGCCAAAGAAATCCACCCTGGATTTCATCGTCTCCAAAGACGGCAAGACGCTCATGCGGCTCAATAAGATCGACCTGACCGTGGACCCTTACGCCGAGACCATCAAGAAGATCAGTTTGAAAGATCGGCCAACCCGCGGCAACGTGAATGCCAAGGTCGTCGCCGTCAATTACGACGATTTTGAGTGCCCGTACTGCTCGCGGCTGCACGAGACTCTGTTTCCGCAAGTCTTGCAGGAATACGGTGATCGCGTGCTTTTCATCTACAAGGATTTTCCGCTGGAAGAAATTCATCCATGGTCGCGGCGCGCTTCCGTCGATGCGAATTGCTTGTTCGCGCAAAAGAATGATTCCTACTGGAACTTCGCCGACTACATTCATGCCAATCAGCACGAAGTAAGCGGTGAGAAAAATCACGACGCGCAGCTCGCCAAACTCGACCAGCTCACGTTGCAGCAGGGTCAAAAAGACGGACTGGATGTTGCCAAATTGCAGGCTTGCGTTAAGGCGCAGAGCGCGGATGCAATTACCGCATCACTGCATGAGGGCGAGTCGGTTGGAGTGGAAGCAACGCCCGCGATGTTTGTGAACGGCGCCAAGATTGACGGAGCTGTATCGCTGCAACAGATTCGGGCTGTGCTGGACCGCGCCTTGAAGGATGCTGGCGTGGCGCCGCCTGTGCATCCGGCGCCAGCGGCACCGGCAGCGCAAAAACCAGCGGCTCCAACAATACCGGCTGCGAGCCCTACAGCACCCAAGGCTCCCGCAGGTCCGCCTGTCCAATGATATTGCGTAACGTCACTCTCCAACCCGCTGCCTTCTCTCCTGCAAATTCGCGGATTGGAATGATTTCCTCGGAGGAATCTTTGAACTCGTCTCGACCCTACTCACCGCAACTTCTGGCCGCGATCCTGGCTGGCTTTCTAGCGCTCGCCTCCCTCACTGCCTGCGATTCCCGCGGCGGCGCCGACGTGATGGCGAAAGTCAATGGCCACAAGATTCTGAAAGCGGATCTTGAAAAGTATTTCCAGAACCAGACCGCTGGCGCGGAGCAGCCACCTACCGGCGAGCAGGCTACCAGTCTGCGCCTCAGCATCTTGCGCGAATTGATTGATAACGAAATGATTATGGGGCGTGCGGAAAAGCTGGGTTTACTGGCAACCGATGAAGAAGTCGACCGCAAACTCAACGAAGTGAAATCGCCTTACACGCAGGAGCAATTCGATCAACGGCTGCGCGACAAGAAAATTACGCTCGACGATTTCAAGCGCGACATCCGCCGCTCGCTCACGGTCGAGAAAGTCATTAACAAGGAAATTACATCCAAAGTCAGCGTCACCGATTCCGATATCACGAATTACTACAGCAGCCACAAGGCGGAGTTCAACCTGGTGGAAGCTCAGTATCACCTGGCACAGATCCTCGCCACCGGGCAGCCCAATCCGCAAGTTCGCAATTTGAAAAACGATAAAGCTGCAAACGAGGCCGAGGCTCGTAAAAAGATTCAGATGCTGTCCAATCGGCTGGACAGTGGAGAAGACTTCGCTTCCCTCGCCATGAACTATTCCGAAGATCCGGAAACTGCGGGCAACGGCGGCGATCTCGGCTTCACTCCGGAATCTTCGCTGCACAACACCGACCCCACCACGCGCGATATGGTGATGAAACTGAAGGTCGGGCAAAACAGTTCCGTTATCACCGTCGTGAATCCGCAGACGAAACAAGTTTTCGCCTATCGCATCGTAAAGCTGCTCGCGAAAGAGCCTGCGGGACAGCGCGATGTGAAAGATCCTCGCGTGCAGCAGGCCATCCGAGAACAACTGCGCGACCGCCGCGAACAGCTGCTGAAAGCCGCGTACTACGAGGTCTTGCGGAATCAGGCAAAAGTCGACAACTACTTCGCGCAGCAAGTAGCGGCCGACGCCGGCGCTACAATTAAGTAAACTCGATCACCCGGTGAAACGCATCATGACAAGTCTGGTCGAAGCTTGTCTCCCGGCGCTTGCCGAAATCGCACAACATGGTCGAGGGAACGCAGGGAAAGCGCGTCGGCATCGTCGCCAGCGAATCCATTGTCGATCGGGAAGTTTTGCGCGAGTGCTGCGGGCCCGAAGATAACGCGTGGAAGTCTACAAACTCCTGCCACGTTCCCTATTCCACAATCAGCAGAACATCTCCAGCATTCACGTTCGCGCCTTCCACCGCCATGACCTTCTGCACAATTCCCTGCTTCGGTGATTTCAGTTCATTCTGCATCTTCATTGCTTCGACCACGACCACGCCCTGCCCAGCTTGCACTTCGGCGCCTTGCTTCACCAATACCCGCACAACCTTCCCAGGCATCGGTGAAACAATTTTCTTCTTGCCTTCCGCGGCTCCACTCTCCGCACGCCGGCTCTGCAAGGAGCGCGGATCGCGCAGCTCGATAGAGTACCTCGCCGAACCAATCGACAACCGCAGTCCAGACACCGTTTGCTCGCGCCGAACTTCGTAGGAAACGTCGTCAATCAACAAAGAGAGCACGTCGCGCCGCAGTAACACAGGATCGATGGCGACGGCGCGGCCATCCAGCCTGCATTCCCACTGGTCCTCTTTGCGCGCCAACTCCAGCCGATGGGCTTTGCCATCAACGCTAACGTCGTAGTTCATAAAATGAGTGCCTGCTTGGCCATACTCCTCAAGTGTTTCATTCCGAAGGCCTCTGCCCTGGGGAATCTGTTCTCGCGGGCGGCAATTAGCCTCTCAGCGCTTCGCGCAGCGCCGCCTGCTTCCATCCGGATGCGCTCTTCGTCATCGTTTCTGACAGGGAACCCGTCGTGTGCGGAGCAGCCGGAGCTGGATCGAGCACCGCAAACAGGCCCGCCGCAATCGCCGCTACTTCCGACATGCGCTCTTCCGCCGACGACTTCCCTTCCAAAACGTGCTCGTGCTCCCGCGCCAGCAAGCGTTCCAAATATCCAGTATCCAGTCGCGCCGCCTGAAAATCGGGATCCGCCAGGATACGCTGGAACAGCGAGATGTTAGTTTGAATTCCTCCCACGAAATATTCCTGCAACGCCCGTTGCAGACGCAAGATAGCTTGCTTGCGATCCGTGCCATAGCCAATCAGCTTCGCCAGCAACGGGTCGTAATCAATGGGCACCGTCCAGCCTTCGTAGCTTCCACTGTCGTGCCGAATGCCCGGCCCGGCGGGAGGCAGCAACATCGTAATTTTTCCCGGACTCGGGAAATAATGATTGTCGGGATCCTCCGCATAAATCCTGCACTCGATGGCATGCCCTCGAATCACGACGTCCTCTTGCTTAAACGGCAACTCGCCGCCCGCAGCAATATGAATCTGCAGATGCACCAGATCCAGCCCCGTAGTGAGCTCCGTCACCGGATGCTCCACTTGCAGCCGCGTATTCATTTCCAGAAAATAGAAATTCTTTTCCTGATCCACCAAAAATTCAACGGTACCTGCATTCGTATAATTCGCCGCCTGCGCCACACGCACCGCCACCTCGCCCATGCTCCGACGCATGTCGGGATCGACGATCGCTGATGGCGCTTCTTCCAAAACTTTCTGGTGCCGTCGCTGAATCGAACACTCGCGCTCGCCCAAATAAACGGTGTGCCCGTGCTCGTCGGCCAGAACCTGCATTTCGATGTGGCGCGGATTCGCAATCGCTTTTTCGACGTAAACCTTATCGTCGCCAAACGACCGTGCCGCCTCGCTCTTCGCCGACTCCAACGCCGACCGAAGCTCTTCGCGCTTGAATACCAACCGCATGCCCTTGCCGCCGCCGCCCGAAGCCGCTTTCAGCATGACGGGGTAGCCAATCCTCTCCGCTACCTGCTCCGCTTCCTCAACGGAGGCGAGCCCGTGCAACGACCCCGGCACGAACGGCACGCCTGCTTTTTCCATCGCGCGCCGCGCACCCGTCTTCGAACCCATCGTTTCCATCGCTTCCGCCGAGGGTCCAATAAAAATTATGCCCGCTTCCTTGCAAGCTCGCGGAAACTTTGGATTCTCCGACAAAAAACCGTATCCCGGATGAATCGCATCTGCCCCCGCGCGCTTGGCGACAGCCAAAATCTTTTCAATGTTCAAATACGATTCCGACGCCAGCGGCGCACCCAGGCAGTAAGCCTCATCTGCTTTCGAAACATGCAGTGACGCCCGGTCCACATCGGAATATACGGCCACCGACCGAATCCCCAGTTCGCGGCACGCGCGCAAAATTCGCACTGCAATCTCGCCCCGATTTGCGATCAATATCTTCTTCAACATGGGAAAACCAAGACTCCACTATAGCAAGACACTGTGGCGGCAAGTGTGTTTTCAATCACGCCGGATAGACAGTGCAGGATGGCGAACGACCCACGTAGCCACAGGCGCCTCGCCTGTGAGGTCTTAACCCGATCCCTAGAAATATTCCCAAGCATCTGGGGAGCAACTAGAGCGGGTAAGAGCACACAGGCGAGGCGCCTGTGGCCACGTAATCATGTGCAAAAAATAAAGGCCTCTTCCGAAGAAGAGGCCTCTAAAAGCAGCTAAGAAAATTACTGTTTCGACGGATCCATCACGATACCGCCGGGCTGGTTGGCTGCCTTCTCGGCTCGCTCTTTCTTGGTAAGAAGGTTTTTGTCCACCCAGGCATCCGCTGTTTTCGTATCCGCCTGGTACGCCGATTGATCGTCGCACTGAATGTCCGCGCGTTCGCGATACATCAGGTTCAAGTACGCCATCGCGTCATCGTAATCCGGCCGCAACTCCAGCGCCTTGGTCAGCATGTTGATGCCATCGGCGGCATTGTCCCAGTTCTTGGTATGCAACAGAGCGCAGACTTTCTTGTCTTTCAGCTGTTCCATCGGCTTCAAGCCGAGCTTCGCGCGTTCTTCCATGCGCGGCTGATAGGTCTTCGTCCAGTCGATCACGCCCACCGAGTAATACGGCTCCGGATCGTTCGGATCAACTTCCGTAGCCTTGATGTAGTACTGGCGCGAGTCGTCGAACTTCTTCATCTGCAGGTACAAGCCAGCCACACCTTTAATGCTGTTGAGCTGCTGCTCGCGGGATGGTGCCGGGTCCGTCGACTCAATCACTTTCTTGTATTGCTCAATGGCCTGGTTACCGATCTGCATGTTGTCGGCATTATCCGATCCCGGCACATACTGCTGCGAGTACGCCGTCGCCAGGTACATGCGCGCGTTCAGCAGCTTGGGATCGTAATCGACGGCGTTCTTAAACTTCTCAATCGCCTCTTCAAACTTCGCATCTTTGAAGGCTTTCACACCCTTATTCAACTGGTCGCGCGCCCGGAGCTTGTCGCAGCCCACGCCCGAAACCAGCAAGAGGGCGGCCGCCATGAGTCCCAGCAGTCGTACGCTCCGCTTCATTGCTCTCTCCGTATTCTCAAAAGTTACGCTCAACAGGGGAATCGCACTAGTCTTCGGGCGTTCTAGCTAGAAGCTAGCAGCCAGGAGCTACCAGCTCTTAATTCCCCGCTTCAATCTTCGCCGTAATCAACCCAACCTTATCTACACCAGCCGCGTGGCCAATATCAATTCCCTTAGCCACCCATTCAAAGTTGATATCGTCGTCCGCCTTGACGAACATCACCTTTTCCGCTCGCTGCTTGAAGATGTCGGTCAAACGTCCTTGCAGATTATCCCAAGTCGCGTCATCTTGATTAATCTTCACAGCTGGATCCTGACCGTTGCCACGCTGCAGCACCTGCACCACAATCGTGCGGTCGGACGGCGGAGGCTGTTTCTGATCCTTCGGTGGCGGCTGCGGTACCAGCGCCTCTAAGCCCTTCGGCGTCAGCGGCGTGATGACCATGAAAATAATCAACAGTACCAACAGCACGTCGATCAACGGCGTCACGTTAATGTCCGATGTCTGGCCGCCGCCAGAACTTACTCCCATACCCATAGGTCAATCTCCTGAAACCACGTTGCGGAATTGAAACCACAAGAAACCTGTCGTTCCGAAGGGCTTCAGCCCTGAGGAATCTGCTTCTGCTCTTACATCCCGCCCGTACGCGGCGGTTCCGGTGTCGCCTTACGCTGCTCCGTCAACAGGCCCAGCGCATCCACACCCGCTGCGCGGACGTTGTCCACCACGTCGGCCACGGCTTTGTACTTTGCGCGCGCATCGGCTCGCAAAAATACCGTCTTGTTCGTAGTCTTACTCGCTAGCTTGTCTTTGATCTTTTGCGTCAACGCTTCCGGCGCCACTTTTTCCGAGCCAAAGAAGACATCTCCGGTGCGTTGGACGGCCACAATCAGCGCATCGTCCTTATCGGCATCCTGCATCGGCGTAGGATTCTCCACCTTCGCCATGTCTACATCCACGCCCTTGTGCAACATGGGCGTGATCACCATAAAGATGATCAGCAGCACCAGCATCACGTCCACCATCGGCGTCACGTTAATGTTGGAGTTAACCTTGGCGCCTTCGTTTCTAACTGAGATTGCCATGAAATTCGCTCTCTTTCCCGGATACACGGTCGCGAGTACCGAGCGGAGTTTCTAACTCGCACCCAGTACTCGCAACTCGCAACTTCTTGCCTAGCGCGCCTGACGCTTCTTCAGGAAGTAGTCAACCAGCTCACTCGACGAGTTATCCATTTCCACGTCAAAAGCTTCCACGCGGTTGGTCAGATAGTTGAACATCATCACGGCAGGGATGGCGACGACCAATCCCATAGCGGTGGTGATCAGAGCTTCTGCAATACCACCAGCGACGGCCGCTAGACCGGTCACCTTCGAGTGCGCGATACCAGTGAACGCGTTGAGAATACCGACCACCGTTCCGAACAGACCGACGAACGGCGCCGTCGAACCAATCGTCGCGAGACCACCCAAGCCGCGCTTCAGCTCAGCGTGCACAATCGCTTCCGTGCGCTCCAAAGCGCGCTTCGAAGCCTCAATGATTTCGCCCGGAATATCCGTACTCGCTTGATGCGCGCGGAATTCCATCAAGCCAGCCTGCACAACCTTGGCCAGGTGGCTCTTGTTGTTGCGCTCGGCGACCTTGATCGCTTCATCCAGGTTGCCTTGCTTCAAAGCGCCCGCCACGGCCGGAGCAAACGCCCGCGACTGTGTTCGCGCCGCGCTGAACGCCATCAGCCGGTCAATCATCACACCGATCGACCATCCGGACATGACGAACAGGATGAGGACCACTCCCTTGGCCAGCCATCCCATCGAATGCCACATCTCGATCAGATCCACGCCGCTGCTGCTGGTATCCGCTGCGGCCTGCAACCACGCGGCTGCAAGGTGCGCATGGCTGAACATTACGTTTGCTACGTTGGCTACGAACATGAGTCGCTCTCTCCTCTGGAAACTATCTCTCTAAATTTTTTTTGCGAACCGAAAATCCAACATACCCGAGCACTGAAACAAACTAAAACACTAACACCAAAACTGTTCCTGCCCACTCAAAACTTACAACCTGAAACTGTTCTTCCTATCCGCCGTTCAGATTAAAGTTCACTTCAATCGTTGTATCGACCTCCACCGGCTCGCCATTGAGCAGGTAGGGCTTGTATTTCCAGCGCTTCACCGCTTCAATCGCGGAGGGCGCCAGCATTGGATGACCGCTCACCAGCGTCAATCCTTCAATCGTGCCTTCTTTGCTGATCAGCGCGTGCAGAATAACTTTGCCAGAAATACGCGCCTGCTTGGCCAACGGAGGATAGGCAGGTTGCGGCTGGCTCAAGCCTTGCCCCGCGATAACGCCGGACGAGACACGTACACGCTGTGGCGTCGCTATCTTCGGCACAGCGACTGGCGTTGAGCTAATAATTCCGCCAATCACGCCGCCCATCTGCCCGCCAGGAACACCGCCCGGAACACCGCCGGCTACACCAGCGTTGGTCGGAGGCGTTTCGTCTTCCTGCACCATTTTGATTTTTTCGGGGATCTTCGTAGGCGTGCGCAGCGCACCGTTAATCACTTCGGTTTGCACTTTCACCACTTTCACCGGCGCGGCTGGAGGCGGTGGTGGTGGCGGCGGTGGCGGTGGCGCCACCAGAAACGACGTCAATTGACCTTTGGGCAATGCCTCGGTAAAGATCAGCGGGATGAGCACCAACACGCCAACAAATATCGCTTCAACCAGAAACGCGATACTCGTCGTCGCTCCCTGCCTCGTCTTGAGCCGATTACCCGATTCCAGTAGGCTGTCTTCAAACATAGGTGATTCTCCTGGACTACTCCCTAACCGTTAGACACCAGCCGTTTCTCTTTTGCTCCCCACCTGCCGAATCTTCGTCCGGTCGGGCTCTGAAAGCTTGTAACTTCCTTAAAACCATACTTATAAAACTTAACCGCTTAACGCTTGGTCATTCCGAAGGGCTTCCGCCCTGAGGAATCTGCTTCTCTGCGGTTACAACAGCGCTATGCCCTTGCCTTGACCGACGCTACGCTCGACCCAGCCTTCTGCGCCCGCCATTCCTTGTACGCAACCAGAATCGGGGCGGCTACCGCAATCGAGGAATAAGTGCCGATCAGGATACCAACGACCAGAGCGAATGAAAAATCATGCAACACTTGGCCGCCAAACAAATACAAGGCCAAAACCGTCAAAAACGTCAAACCCGCCGTCAAAATCGTTCGGCTCAGGGTTTGGTTAATGCTCTTGTTGACCACATCCGCCAGTTTCTCGCGGCGTAACTGCTTTAGGTTCTCTGCGATGCGGTCGAAGATGACAATGGTGTCATTATTCGAGTATCCAATTAGCGTAAGTATGGCGGCAATCACTGTCAGCGAAATCTCTTTATTTGTCAAGCTGAATGCGCCAACCGTGATCAAAGTATCGTGAAAAACGGTCAAAACAGCCGCAATTCCATAAATCCACTCGAACCGGAAGCCGAGGTACACCAGCATTCCCGCCAGCGAAAACGCAACCGCCCTCATGGCCTGTCCCTGCAATTGCTGGCCCACTTGCGGCCCTACAATTTCGACGCTACGCACGCCAAACCCAGACAAGAAAAACCCATCCCGCAAGGCAGCCACAACCTCAGGCTTGGTGACTCCAGCCAGCTCTTCAATGCCTCCTAGAACGCCGCCCTTGGTTACATTGCGGTAGTTCAGAATGGCTTGCGTTTCCGCCTTATAGCGCTGCTCCGCATCGGTCCCCGCATGCAGCGGATCTTTCTCCAGCAAATAGCCTGAGAGAGCAGAGGAACTGGCATTGTTGAGGTCGAGCTTGCCCGCCGGGCCGCCGCTCTCCAGCGCCTCAACAATCTTGTTTTTGCCCTGGTCCAGCACTTGTCCGCCGGTATCCTTCTGGTCCAGCGCTATCAGGAGTTCGTGATTGGCCGGTGGTCCGTAACTCTGAATGCGAAAGCCGTGCAATCCAGCGGATTGCAGCGTCGCGCGCACCTTGTCAGGATCCGGCGCCGAGGCATACTTCACGTAAACCAGCGTGCCGCCGCGGAAATCCACGCTCAATGGCACTCCGTGCCAGAACAGCATGGACAGCAATCCGGCCACGCTAAACACCAGCGAGAATGCAAGAAAGTACCACTTCTTGCCCAGGAAATCGATACTAGTATCGCGAAAAAACTCCACTTGAAAACCCCTTTTAGCTGCTAGCTTCTAGCCGCTAGCTCCTAGCCAAATCTGCCTACTTGCCATCCACAGGCTTTAGCTAAAAGCTTAGGAGCTAGCAGCTAGAAGCGCACTTCAGATACTCAACGCTTCCCCACGCTGCTTCCGGCTCAGCAGCCAGTCGAAAATCGCTCGTGAAACAAAAACCGCGGTAAAGATATTGGCGATCAAACCGAACACCAGCGTGATCGCGAACCCTTTCACCGGGCCGGTTCCAAAGGTAAACAGAATCAGAGCGGAAACTACCGTCGTAACGTGAGTATCCACAATCGTGACCCAGGCCCGAGCAAATCCTTGTTCCACAGCGGTTGCCGCCGTTTTCCCGGCTCGCAACTCTTCACGAATGCGTTCAAAGATCAGAACGTTGGAATCGACGCCCATGCCAATCGTCAAAATCACACCCGCGATTCCAGGCAACGTCAAGGTTGCGCTACTGAAGCCCAGGAAGCCCAGCAGGATGACGAGGTTGAGGATCAGCGCCAAGTCCGCGTTGATGCCGGCTCCGCGATAGTAGACCAGCATGAAAATCATCACCGCCGCCATGCCGATAATTGCCGCGCGCACGCCGGCACGAATCGAATCCGCTCCCAGCGACGGCCCGACCGTGCGCTCTTCCAGGTAATGAATTCCCGCTGGCAAAGCGCCTGAACGAAGCACCATGGCCAAATCCTTGGCACGTTCTGCCGTGAATCCGCCTTCGATTAGCCCTGAATCTCCGATAGCTGAATTGATCGTGGGAGCGGTCTGTACTCGGTTATCCAAGACCACCGCCATCCGATCATTGATGTGTGCCGCCGTAAAATCGTGAAAACGGCGACCGCCCTCGCCGGTCAGGAAAAAATCCACATCGGGCTGACCATTCTGGTTAGTGCCCGGCTTGGCGTCACGAAGATCGTTTCCAGTTACCACCGAACTCCGCGTAACCAGGAAATAAGTATCCCGGACTTCGCCAGCGGTCTCAGGCTTTCCTTTCATCAGCATGGCATCTGGCGGCAATATGCCGTTATGCGCCGTCAGTGCTTCCTGCTCGCTGCCATACGGTCCACCCACAACCAGCTTTAGCTCCAGCATGGCTGTGGATTGCATGATTTCCTTGACACGTCCGGAATCGTCCACGCCGGGCAACTGCACGAGGATTTGGTATTCCCCAAGGCCATGCTCTTGAATCACTGGTTCGCTGACACCTAACTGGTCAATGCGGCCGCGAATTGTCTCGATCGCCTGCGCCACAGCATGCTTCTTGAGGTCGCTAAGAGCGCTCGGCTTCATGACCAATACCCAAGAATTTTCGGGGCCCGAAGTCAGATCATATTCTGGCAACCTGTCCGACACATTGGAGCGAAGGACCGAAGTCGAATCGGACTGAACACCTTTGAGGACAATCTTGTCGGGCGCGCCCTGCGGATCGGGCTTCGAGATGTCCGCATACGTAATCTTGTTGTCGCGCAGAACATCCTTCATGCGCTCGATGGCACGGTCGGAATCGGCACTGACCGCATCATTGACCTGCACCTGCAGGATTAGGTGCGTACCACCCTTGAGATCAAGCCCCAGCTTGATGCGATCCTGGATGGAAGCTAATAGCCCGCCCGGCGTCAAGCTCTTCGGCACGCCAAAGATTCCAAACAGGAACACCAGAAGAATCCCAACGATAATGGCGAATTTTGTAGCGAATGACTGATTCATGGGAAAAACCTAATCCAAAGAAAACCTAACCACGGAAACTGCTTGTCATTCTGAACGCAGTGAAGAATCCCTTTACCACCCGCAATCTTTCTAGTCGAAAGGGATGCTTCGCTGCGCTCAGCATGACAAAAGACTTTAGCTCTTCACATCGTCTCCGCTAACGGAGACAATGGCCGAACGTGCTACTTCAATCTTCAAATTGTCCGGCGCTACGCGCAGGTACACATAATCGTCCTTGAGGGTCATGATCACTCCGCGCATTCCGCCGCTGGTGACGACGCGGTCGCCGGTTTTAAGGGCGTCCAGCATTCCCTGCCACTTCTTTTGCTTGCGCTGCTGCGGAAGGATCAAGAGAACGTAAAAAACGCCAAAAATCGCCGCCATGGTCCCGAACATGACCAAGCTGCCGCCGCTTCCGGCACCTTGCCATAGCAGGGTGGCGGCCATGCTTACCGGCTTCAGATTCAAGACTGATTGGAGGAGCATTGCTTGGGGGATCATTAGGGTTTTCAAAGGCCTGCCCGGACCGACTCAGCTACTTACGGGCGTTTGGAGGCTTTCGTCTCTTCGTTTCGAGCGGACTTCCTTCGCTAGGATTTGTTGCGGAGAAGCTGGTCGGCGTTGTTTGACGCTTTAGCCACGGTCAAAAACTGCGGCGAATCCCCAAGT
>JAYVEP010000037.1:0-6362 GCA_043749225.1 Acidobacteriaceae bacterium | reverse complement strand
CGAATGAGCTTCTTCTCGTCCGATGTCATTTCCATCTCGCGCAACGGTTTCTCTGTTTCCAGATGAGCTTTCGCGCGTTTGATGAGTTCGAATTCACGCTCGATCTCTGGGGTGCGCGCCTTCTTTAGATCTTTTTCCAGGCGTTCCAAACGCTTCTCCGTCTGCCCCAAATCGCTGACAATCAAATCGAAATCGACATTCTTGATGTCGCGCAACGGATCAATCGAGCCGTCACCGACGTGCGGAATCGATGGATCGTCGAACGCGCGAACCACATGCGCGAGGGCGTCCACATTCCGCAGATGGGCCATGTACGCACCGTCTTTTAAGGCCTCCTGGCCGATCGCGCCGACATCGACGTATTCGATGGACGCGTGGACGAGCTTCTTCGGATTGAAAAGCGCAGCGAGGCGGTCCAGGCGGTCGTCGGGAACTTTTACGACGCCGATATGCGCCTCACGCGGGTTCGCGAACTGCTGCCCTGACAGAGATGCCTTAGTCAGAATACGAAACAGAGATGTCTTGCCAACTTGAGGGAGGCCTATGATTCCGGTTTTCATGACGAAGTTTTATGATAGCAGGGGGACTGAGTCGCGAGTACCGGGCGCCGAGTTGCGAGTCCTCAAAATCTCGTCGGTCTAAAGAAGTAAGGTAGTTCGCGCTTTGACGCACTACTCCTTAGCGGTGAGACAAACCAGCACTATCCCAAGAAGAAGCACGCTACCTTCCAAGCGCGTCGACCACGCGTGCAGCGCGTCGAATTGAGCCTGCAAAGCAGCCGGCACGGATTCCATCGCGGCCATTTGCGCGCGCAGAGGCGCCATCTGCGGCGTGACAGCGAACTGTGAAATGCACGTCAGCGCGAGCATGAGCACGACGAGCACATGGCTGACGGCGAAAAGATGAAATTCTCCGGTGGTGACCCGTGAGTATGTAAGCGAACTTGCGAGAAACACGAGTCCTGACGCGATGCCGATCCAATGCAACTGATGAAGCGCGGGGTTAACGACCGATCCGGCTAGGTGGCGCGGCAGAACGGCAAACAGTGTCCGTGCCATAACCAGAACGAAAAATAAAATACCACCTACCCACAAGACGAGCGACAGAGACATGAGAAAGCGCAAGAAATGCATGAGTTCATTTAATCATGTTTCGTAGGTGCTTTTGAGATAGACGAGCTCGTGTGGCGACGGAGCTTGCTCCGTCGCGGGCTTGAGCTAGACGGGAACCCGCACGTTAGCAACAATCTCGCGCAAAACCGTCTCTGCCTGGTCGGATTTTTTCTGCGAAGACGCATAGTTCGAGTTAACCACAACTCGGTGTCCGAATACCGGTATGACGAGCTGCTTAAAGTCATCGGGCGTGCAGAAACTTCGACCGTTGACGAACGCCATAGCTTGAGCAGCGTGATAGAGCATCAGCGAGCCGCGCGGAGAAACGCCAAGCGACAAAGACTCCGATTCCCGAGTGCGGTGCACGATTTCCAAAGCGTAATCCACGAGGGAATCATCGACGCGGACCTGATCTACCGACCGTTGCAAAGCCAGAACATCTTCGATACCCAGGACGGGGCTTAAGTTATCCAAACGCGCCGTGCCCGCTTGCGCTTTCAAAATATCGCGTTCACTGGAGCCTTCCGGATAGCCCATCCGCACGCACATCAGGAAGCGATCAAGTTGCGATTCAGGCAGCGGATAAACTCCGTGATGCTCCACGGGGTTCTGCGTGGCCACAACCAGAAATGGCTGCGGCAGCGGATAAGAGCGGCTGTCCACAGTCACTTGACCTTCGCTCATCGCTTCCAGCAACGCCGACTGCGTCTTCGGAGTGCTACGGTTAATCTCATCGGCCAGCAGCACATTTGTGAACACAGGCCCACGCTTGAACTCAAATTGTTGCTCGGCGGAAGAATAGATGGATACGCCAAGAATATCGCTGGGCAACATGTCGCTGGTGAACTGAATGCGCTGAAACCCGCATCCGAGCACGCGCGCCAGAGCATGAGCCAATGTGGTCTTACCTACGCCGGGAACGCCTTCCAGCAGAAGATGTCCGCGTGCAAGGATCGACACCAGGGCAAGGCGCACCACCCCATCCTTGCCACGGATGATGGAGCGCAAAGCGGTTTCAAGCTGGCCTACGCGAGTAGCGTGACCGGCTGCTGCATTGGGAGACATTTCTGCGATTTTAGCTGGGATGGCGCAGAAGAGAGAGTTACCGAGGTCACGGGACGGTTGAATCGGAACTCCAACACGTTTTGTAAATAGACTTGACGTTTATCATTCCGAAACGGCTCCATCGTGAGGAATCCGCTATCTTCAGCGCGTGGATTCCTATCAAAGCCAAAACCACCCATCCCGCATGGGCCTACGTGATGCTTACTTCCGTGTATGTTCCAAAAACTTCGCGTAGCGTCTCGCAAATTTCGCCAACCGTCGCGTAAGCGCGCACCGCGTCGATGATATAAGGCATGGTGTTGGCTTCCGAAATACCATTGGCTCGCAGCTGCGGCTCTTGCGCGGCTACTTTTTTGAGCGCATTCAAACGGCGGCGTACTTCCTCGTTGGAGCGGCGGGCGCGCAGCTTGGCAAGTTTTTCAGACTGTTGCTTGGCGACCGATTCGCCAATATAAAGCGTCTTGGGTGACTCTTCCTGAATCACAAATTCGTTCACGCCCACGACGACTTTTTCTTTAGCCTCAACTGCCCGCTGATACTGGTAGCTGGATTCGGCAACTTCTTTTTGCGGATAGCCACGCTCGATTGCTTTGACCATGCCGCCCATGGCGTCCATCTTGTCGAAGTAGTCGAAAGCTCCCTGTTCCATATCGAGAGTTAAACGTTCCAGGAAGTAAGATCCGCCAAGCGGGTCAACCGTCTGCGCAACGCCGCTTTCGTAGGCAATGATCTGCTGCGTGCGGAGCGCGATGCGAGCGGCATCTTCCGTCGGGAGCGCCAGTGCCTCATCGTAGGAGTCGGTATGCAACGACTGCGTGCCGCCCAAAACCGCGGCCAGCGCCTGAATCGCCACACGCGCAATGTTGTTCAGCGGCTGTTGTGCCGGAAGTGAAACGCCGGCAGTTTGCGTGTGAAAACGCATCAGCCAGGTCCGCGGATTCTTCGCCCCGAAACGATCTTTCATCACGCGATACCAGATCTTCCGGGCTGCGCGATACTTAGCAATTTCTTCAAAGAAATCACTATGCGCGTTGAAAAAGAAACTCAACCGCGGCCCGAAGTCGTCGACATCAAGCCCACGCCGCTGTGCCCATTCCACGTATTCCACGCCGTCGTAAAGCGTGAAAGCCAATTCTTGCAGTGCCGTCGAACCAGCCTCGCGAATGTGATACCCGCTGACGGAAACAGTATTGAATTTCGGTGTAGCCTTGGCGCCAAACTCAAACGTGTCGATGACGAGCCGCATCGACGGCGCAGGCGGATAGATGTATTCCTTCTGCGCAATGTATTCCTTCAAAATGTCGTTTTGCAGCGTGCCGTTCAGCTTCTTCCAGTCCGCTCCCTGTTTTTCCGCGACCACCAGATACATCGCCCATAGCACCGATGCGGGCGAATTGATCGTCATCGAAACCGAAGTCTTTTCGAGAGGAATGCCGTCGAAAAGAATTTCCATGTCTTCCAGCGAATCAATCGCCACGCCGCATTTCCCCACTTCGCCTTCGCTGGCTGCATGGTCGGAGTCGTAACCCATCAAGGTCGGCAGATCGAAAGCGACGCTCAGCCCTCCTCCTCCGTGTTCCAAAAGATACTTGTAGCGCTGATTGGTTTCTTCCGGCGACGCGAAGCCGGAAAACATGCGCATGGTCCAAAGCTTGCCGCGATAGCCAGTCGCGTGAATGCCGCGTGTGTAGGGCGGTTGTCCGGGATTGGCCAAATATTTTTCGTAGCCAGCTTCCGTGGCGAAATCTTCCGGCAGGTCAGCTTCGGTGTACAGCCGCCGAATCGGAACATCGGAAATTGTGCTGAACCGCGCGTGTCCGTGCTCATCAAGATTGGTGCCGGTAGCCGCGCCAATCGGTTTCTCGGGAGCTTTGGCCAGCGTCGGCGCAAGCACCTTTTCCGCCCAAGCCGTTTCGCTGGCGGAGGGATGACGATTCTCGAACACATCAGCAATTGGGCTCTCGGCGACGGGCTGGGTAGGCTTGATATCCGGCATTTTCACTCCGCGTGCTGCTTGATGATAGAGGAGTAGAAAATCAGAGGCAACCGACCGAGCGGTTGGTGAAGCCTAAGAATTTCCTGATTTCGATGGTCCGCCAACTCGGCTCATCTCCCAGGCCTTGGCATATTTCCACGAAACATAAACAGCGTGGTAGAGATGCAGCAGCAACCCTTCGCGTCCGTCGAGAAATCCAAGCCGAAAGATGTAGTTGTAGAAAAAAGTAGCGCCCGGCCGCACGATAATGTTGAACAAACTAAAACTGTTGTGACCCTTCTCAATCGCCATCTGCGCGCCCAGCGACGAGTAGCGGTTCATGTGGTCGATGTAGGAAGAGAGTGTCGGGTAGGCGTGATGCAGAAGCGCTCCGTATCGCATGGTGCCGGTCCTGCCTTCAACCTTTAGCGTTTCATGCACGGCTCGATCTTCAAAGTGTCCCGCGCCGCGCCGAAAGAGACGCAGTTTCGGATCAGGGAAGAAGCCTCCATGCCTGATCCAACGTCCGAGAAAGAAATTCTTGCGCGCGAGGAACAGACCGCCAACCTCCTCCGGTTTCGCGCTTACATGCCATTCGACGTCGCTGAGAGCATCTTCAAGAGTCAGCGGATGCGTTCCTGCTTCTTGGGTCAGTCGGGAATAGAGGCTCCAACCTTCCAGCGTGTCTTGCAAAGCTCTCTGTAAATCGGCATCAAGTTCTTCGTCGGCATCCAGACTCAGAACCCAATCGCCCGTAGCTTTGTCGATGGCGAAATTCTTCTGCGCAGCGAAACCCTTCCAGTCTTCCTCGAATACTTTCGCGCCCAACGATTTCACAATTTCCAGCGTGCGATCACTAGAGCCGGAGTCGACGACAATGATTTCGCCCGCGCCGTCGCGCACCAGCGGCTCCACGCTCTTCAGCGTTCTGCCGATATTAACTTCTTCGTTGTACGTGATGATGACGACCGATAGCCGCACGTTGAGAGGATAACCCAATCGCCCATGTGGCGCGGACACTCTTGTCCGCGAAATGCTGGCAGCAAACAAACAGCAGAGGATCGAAACCACCCGGGTGCCCTGTCCTTGTCCTCGTTCTTTGAGGGACAGGGCGGGGACTTTTTGAGGACGATGGCATCAGTGTGTTCTTGACCCGCAAACCCCCGCCCTGTCGCAAAAAGCGCGACAAGGACGGGCACCCTAAGCCACGCAAATTACGTTTTAGCCACCGAAGTTGTCGCACTCGCAGCAGGCGGAATCTCTTCATCCAGCCCCAGCACCGGATCCGGCCCGCAGGGCTCATGATTATGCTCGGCCACGCGGCGACGCAGGTCGCGCACTTCTTCCGCCAACCGAACAATCACTTCGGACAAGGGGTCGCTAATCTCTTTAGGATCGGTAATCACCACACGTTTGCCGTCCCGCAAAACAATGTGCCCAGGAACTCCGACCACAGTCGAGTTATCCGGAATATCGCGCAACACGACCGATCCCGCGCCCACGCGGCAATTTTCGCCAATCGTAATATTTCCTAGAATGCGCGCACCCGCGCCGATGGTGACATTGTTCATTAGCGTGGGATGGCGCTTGCCCTTTTCCTTGCCGGTGCCGCCGAGAGTGCAGCCTTGGTAAATTGTGCAGTCGTCGCCAATCACGCTGGTCTCACCAAACACGACGCCCATGCCGTGATCGATGAACACGCGGCGACCGATGGTGGCTCCGGGATGAATCTCCACTCCCGTCCAGAAGCGCACCCACTGCGACAGCAAGCGTGCCAGAAAATGCAGGCGGTGGTTCCACAACCAGTGATTCACGTGGTGGGCCCAAACCGCCTGCAATCCCGGATAGCACAGCAGTACTTCCAGCCACGAAGTCGCAGCGGGGTCGCGCTCAAACGTGGCGCGAACATCTTCGCCGACGGACTGGAAGAATCCTGGCTTGGCTTCGCTCATTTTCAGACTGCGACCGCGGTCATCTCCTGCGCTTCCTTGCGCAGCGTGTCGAACATGTACGACGTCAAATAGCGCTCGCCGAAGCTGGGGATGATGACCACGATCAGCTTGCCAGCATTCTCGGAGCGTTTGGCTACTTGCAGCGCCGCAACTACGGCAGCCCCCGACGAAATTCCGACCAGCAAACCCTCTTCCCGAGCCATGCGGTGGGCCATCGCTACGGATTCGTCCGTGCCCACTTGAATGACCTCGCTGATG
>JAYVEP010000036.1:0-16442 GCA_043749225.1 Acidobacteriaceae bacterium | reverse complement strand
GCAGAACGGGTGTGCGACCGATGATCGAGCGCTATCCTTTGGAAAAAGCTGCCGAAGGTTATCAGCAGATGATCAGCGGTAAGGTGCGCTTCCGCGTTGTGCTGACTATGAGGTAGTAGGGCTATGAGGGAATCTCGCCTGAAAGAAGCTTCTTCCTAAGAGCCCACACAGGCGAGGCGCGTCTGGCTACGTTGTACTCTCAAAAAAAGGGAAGCGGCATGCCGCTTCCCTCCTCTTTTAATTCCCCTCTTCGCGACGTTACAACTTCTTACAAATCCAATCTAGAGGCCCGGCCCTTCGCCGCCGCCATGCATGTGCCGCATCATGCGATCATGATGGCGCTGCATGATTTTGGATGCCTTCGCCTTCTGCTCCGGCGTTAGCAGGGCGTACAGCTCGGACTTCACGCGAGTGGTTTGGACAATCATCTCGACCATGCTCTGCGCGTGCTGGTTGGCGACTGCGCGTACGGCGGCCTCGTCAAAAGTACCGTTTTCTCCCAGCGCCTGTAGCTGCTTGTGGCCTTCGGACAACTTGGACGCAAGACCTTCGAAGGTCGGCTTTTCTCGATCCAGAATTGCCTTGGCTTGTGTCTGTTGAGCGTCGGTCAAATCGAGAGCGTCGGTCATGAACGCCAGAATATGATCCGGACCGGGGCCGAAACCCATACCCATACCCATTCCGCCCATGTGATGCGGTCCGGCTTGCGACAAAGCGAACGCTCCTGCGAGCGCAACCACGGCTGCGATACCTGCGATTTGCTTGTTGCGTGTCCACTGCATGATTTGTTGCCTCCTGTTTTCCCTGTCGATTCTTGTTGCTGATTTCTCGGCGCGATGACTGTATTCCCTTTGTGCACGTAACGTTGTGCCTGTAACTAGGAATACGCTTCCTACGAAAACGTGCGGTAAAGAGTCAGTCAAGCAAGGTAAAAGTTTGTCAATGCGGAGCGTACCGCACTGACACTTCTTTACAGCGAACACGCCGTAATTAGAGTAAAACAATAGAGTTAAGAGCGTGGCAGGGATGGTATGGACAAGATTCTAATTATCGATGACGACGTGGAACTCTGTGCCCTGGTGACGGAGTACCTTTCCGGCGAGGGGTTCGAGGTGGAGTCGACGCATAGCGGCGACCGGGGATTGGCACGCGCGCTCAAGACGGAACACATTCTGGTCGTGTTAGACGTGATGCTGCCCGGAATGAACGGTTTTGAAGTCTTGCGCCGATTGCGTGCCGGGGCTTCGCGCACGCCTGTGCTCTTGCTGACGGCTCGTGGGGAAGACGTCGATCGCATTCTTGGGTTGGAACTTGGCGCGGACGACTACCTGCCGAAACCTTTTAATCCTCGTGAGCTGGTCGCGCGTATTCGAGCAATTCTGCGGCGGACACAGAATCCTGCCAGCGCACAACTGCCTTCCCTGTTACAGGCGGGCGATATTGAGTTGGACACTTCGACCCGCATGGTGCGGCAGGCGGGCGTTGCCGTAGATTTGACCTCGGTGGAGTTTAATTTGCTGGAGGTACTACTGCGCTTCGCAGGGCAGGTCGTCACGCGGGAAAAGCTGGCGGACGCGGCCTTGGGGCGGAAGTTCGCTCCGTTCGACCGCAGCATCGATATGCACGTCAGCAAGGTCCGGAAGAAACTCGGCGACAACGGCGGCGGAGAAGATCACATCAAGACCGTCCGCGGCGTGGGCTACATTTTCGCCGGAGCGCTGGATGGCGGCCGCAGCAACGCACACCGCAACGAGGCACGCCGCAACGGAGCTCCCCCGCGCGCGAGCGGCAGCGAGCGCGCGGTGAAGTCCTGATCGGAACGGCATGAGAAGCCTCTTCCTCAGAATCTTTCTGTCATTTTGGGTGGCGCAGGCACTCTTCATCGTGCTGGCCATTGTGGTGACTTTGGCTCTGCGGCCTCGGGGAGAACCGCAGCTTCCTGCCGGCATGGCTGCGGAAGCCGCTGCCGTTTACGAACAGAGCGGGCCGATTACTCTGATCGACTACATCCACAAGCTGGAGGACGAAGAACGCCTGCACTTCTTCCTGTTTGATGAAGACGCGCAGGAAGTCACAGGCCGTCGCGTGCCACACTGGGTGGCGGATGTGCAGGAAAACAGGCGGCATGGTTTTTTCGGCTGGCTGCTTCCGTTGCATTTGCTGAAACAGAAAGCAACTGGGCCCAGCGGGCACTCCTACACTCTAGTCGCGGAGGTTCAGCCGGGGCCGTTGATGTTCATGGGTCCGCGCGGCCTGCATGGATTGGGAATTCTAATTGCTGTTCTAACTTCCGGGCTGGTGTGCTATTTGCTGGCTGGATATCTCACTGCTCCGGTGGTGCGACTGCGAGCAGCCACCCAGAAACTGGCTGCGGGCGACCTGACTGCGCGTGCAGGCGTGAAGAGTAATCGCCACGACGAAATTGGGGAGTTGGTTCGCGACTTCGACGGCATGGCTGGGAGGATGGAGACTCTGGTCGGCGAGCAGAATCGGCTGCTGAACGATATTTCGCATGAGTTGCGATCTCCGCTGGCGCGGCTGAACGTGGCTCTGGGCCTGGCTCGGCAGCGCACCGGGCCGGAAGCCGCGAGTGCGCTGGATCGCATGGAACTGGAGTCGGGACGCCTGGAAGAAATGATTGACCGGTTGCTCACGCTCTCGCGGCTGGAGGCGGGCCAGGAATTGCTGGATCGTTCTTCTCTGCAGCTGGGCGAGTTGATCCAGGAGATTGCGAAGGATGCCGACTTTGAGGCGCAAAGCCGGAATTGCCATGTGACGGCAGTTGTCGAGCAGGAGTGCACGGTGACGGGGAGTCCAGCGCTTTTGCGGAGCGCCATTGAGAATGTGGTGCGCAATGCTACTCGCTATACGGGCGAAGGCACGGCGGTTGAGGTACGTTTAGAAAACGAAACGACCGCTGCAGAAGCCTTGGCGGTAATTCGAGTCAGCGATCATGGGCCGGGGGTGCCCGACGCGGCGCTGGAAAAACTCTTTCACCCTTTCTTCCGGGTGGACGATGCGCGGGGGCGGCAAACCGGCGGGTCGGGGCTGGGATTGGCTATCACGGAACGCGCGGTGCGACTGCATGGTGGGACGGTGAGCGCGGCGAATTTGTCTGGCGGCGGACTGATGGTTGAAATTCGGTTGCCGCTGCAACCACACAGCTAAACGAATCGTGTAGAGCGAGCGTTTCTCAAGAGCGAATGGCGGATATTCGAAAGAATATCCGCCATTCGCTCTTATAACGTTTCGGAAACGTCGCTACTTCTGACTCGTCGTCGTCCCCGCCCGGTGCAAGTGCATTGCCGGATCTCCGAAGAGAATGTAAGTGCGGCGTACGTCAGAGTCGGTGGACTTCGACTTGGCCGCGTGAATAGCGTCTCCCAGGGTTGGGTTCTGCCCTGAGAACAGGCTCTGAACCACGTTCTTGTCGAGTTCTGCCTGCGGCGGATCGTCATTGAGGCTCGAAGCCGCAAAGACCGCGACCGCTCCGCCTTCCCGCGCCAGCAGCAGGCTTTCCGCCATGCTGGTGGTGTAGACGTCATCAAAGAAGCCGTTGAGGCAATCCGTGATAAGGAACACTGGCAAACGGCTGCCGTTCGTGAGCGCGGTCGCATCGGCGTCGTTCAGCAGGTGTCCCCAGACTTCAATCGAACCGTGTCCGGAGTAATTGACCAGGAGTTGACCGGCGTTGATGCCCGCCAGAATATCGGCGTGCGCGTTGGCGTCCTGGTCAGCAAAAATACTGGTGGCCTTCATGCTGGAAGGCAACAGGGTCTGCACCGTCTTCGTATCCTGATCGAAGGGTTGGGTCGGATCATTGTCGGCAACCAGCAACGCGGAGTTAGCCCAGGTCCCGGACGTCTTGTCGTAGCCAACGATTTTGCGAACCGCGGTCTGCAGGTCGTTTTGCGTGCGGACGGGCAGACGCCCTGTGGCCATTTCTCCGACGCCCGTGTTCTTGAAATCGGAGAACCATTCGTCGGAGGAAGTCTTCAGGTAGAAAGTCTCGACCGTGCGGGTTGGCATGAAGTCGAGATGACCGAAGCCCAGATAGTTGCGCGGGTCGAAGGATGCGTCGCCCACCAGCAGCAGGTAGTGCGGCGCCTTGTTCCACTTTCCGGTTGCGGTGGCAAGGAAGTCGCGCATGGCGTGCGGACTGCGTTCGCCAAAGTTAAATTCGTCGAAGACATCGTCGATGCTGACCACGGAAACAGTCTTACCTTGACTGCGGCGGTGATCCACCAGAGGCTGCAATCCGCCATTGAAGGACGGATGCGTGAGCATGACGATATCGCTGCCCGCCTGCGCCGCATGCCAGGTCGAAGGCTCGTTCTTTTGCGCCGGAGCGTGTGGGAGTTGACTCCAGGCCAGCGCCAGAAGCGTGTGCGAACCGGAGTTGTTCCAGGGCACATTCACGTCGAGCACGTAGTTTCCGGCTGTTCCAGAAACCTTGGGCGCCAGATTGACTGGGTGCGCCGCATCGGTGATATCGACGAGGCGTTCCGGCTTGTTCTGGAAACCAGTGATCTGGACATGGCCGCCGGCTGGCGCTGTAAAGCGCAGCGCATCCGATTCAGCCGTATAGGTGTGTGAGTAGTGCAAGGTCAGATGATCCACCACGCTAACGTCGTTGCCGCCGTTGAGCGCAGCCAGGGTTGCTGTGTTGTCGCCTTCCTTCAGAAGTCCGGCGGGAACATCAAGCGTGATCCTGCCCATCTCTTGCCCGTTGAAATTCAGCGTGCCGAGGAAGGCTCCGTTGAAGTTCACGGAAATGGAGTGCGCCGTATTGTCCGTACCACCTTGGATGGCGACTTCCAATTTCGCAGTTTGAGATCCAGCGTTAGCCACGCCATGTGCGGCCAATACTTGATCGACCGGCGTCGAGGTTACGATGGCCCCGAAGAAGTTGTCCTTGTCGTCGCCGTTCAACAGCGCGGCAAAGTAGACCAGTTTCTGCCGCAATTCCACGGCATAGGGGAAGCTGGTCAGTTGATCGTTGCTCCCGCCGGTATTGGGCGAGTCCTGAACGCGGAGACCGGCGCTGTTGCCAGCCACCAGCCATCCAATGTGAGCATCGGAATATGGTGTGTCGATTCCGGTGCCGTAGAACTCGATGGCTGCATTGGGACCGAAGCCGCCGCGGCCCGCAGTAGCTCCGGTTACGCGAATGGGCTGTTCGATCGCGCGGACAAAGAGACGCAGCATTTGTGGATCGACAGAAGGATCGAGTCCCGCTGCGACGAGTTGCGGTTGTGAAACGCGGTACCAGCCTTCGCTGCGCAGTGAGAGCTTGACGGCGGAATGCGCAGCCAGTTCAAACTGCTTGTCGCGCTGCTGCTGGGTTACAGCTTCAACCCGTGCCAAGCGCGGCACGGCGTGGCTGCGATCATGCAAGGTATCGGCAATAGAAGTCGCGTTGGCGTCCAGCTTGGCAGCTGGCGAGCTGGCGGATGCAGCTGCACGATTCAATTCGCCCAGCGTGGAAGAAGCAGCGACGTCGGGTTGCGAGGATGCCGCAGCGCCAACGTAAGCTGGACCATGCATTGTGCGGGCGCCGTTCAGAGAAACATCTTCCAACCAATACGCGGCGCCGGGCTTCGCGTTGGAATCAATCCAGGCCCAGCTGGTGCCGCTATGGGTGGGTGAATTCAGCTTCATGCGCAGGGCTGAGCCGGCGACCAGTGAAGGATTCACCTTCACGCGCGCGCCGTTCTCTTCCCGATAGATATTGAAGCCAAGGTTGTGGGCTTCTCCGCCCGTTTTCCAGACCAGCACGTTTCCGTTGGCGGCATGCTGCGCCGAGAACGAACGCATTTCCACGCTGGTGGGGAATGTGGTGATCGTGGTGGCGGTCGCAGAAACGGTGTCGTTGGCCGTATCGGTATCCGTCAAAGTTGCAGTGTTGACCACCGTATCCGGAAGGATTGTGGTGGTTGTAATGGTAATGGCGGAGGTGTTGCCCACGGCGAACGGCGATTTGCTGCACGTCACCGTACCTGCGGCTTGGATACAAGTCCAGCCGTTGGTCGCTGTGGCGGAAACAAACGACACATCCGTGGTTGGCAACGGGTCCGTCAAGGTCGCAGTAGCTTCTAAATTCGGGCCGGTATTGGCGACGTTGATGGTGTAGACCAGGTTCTGCCCGACCCTGATCGGGTTCGGCGCACCTGTCTTCGTAATGGTCAGCAGAGTTCCAATGATGGTAGTTGGATCGGTAGCCGAGTCGTTATTGGTCTGCGTCTCGCCACCGCCAGACACGGTCGCTATGTTGGTCTGTAAGTTACTGAGAGGGCTTACCGCGACCGTAACCGTCACAGTGATGACCGGATAACTCGCCAGCGGAGCTAGGGCATCGCTGCGCGTACAGGTCGGGAGTACAGTGCACGTCCAACCCGTACCGGACATAGCCGTAATGGTCAGACCTGGGGCCGACGCTAGCGAATCCACCACTGTAACCGTGTTGCCGGCCACGATCGCTGCCGAAGGACTGGCATTGCTCACGGTAAGAGTGTAGGTGTTGCCCGCGCTGCCGCGAACGAAGTTGCCTACGTGGGTCTTGTTGATCACGCAATCCGGCGCGTTGCACTCCGGTCCAGAGCGCACACCCGCAATTTGGGAGAGTTTGGCGCTGTTAATGGGGGTGGGGCCGTTCGCTCCCGCAGTTGCTCCCCACTCGAGGGCTGCCGTTTCAGTCGTGCCGAAAGCTCCGCCATTCCTGCTGGTAGCCGGCGAACCGCTAACGCTGGTGGTCGCGATAAAGCCGCCGCCGCCGCCGCCGCCCGGTCCGTGAACGCCAGACGCAAAAGTACTCCACACCACGGCAGAATTGGCGTCTGCGCCTTTGCCGCCGCTGACTCGAAGGGTCAAATTGTTTTCGCCACCGGCTTCGGAAAGGATGATGATGCTGCCGCCAGCACCGCCGCCGCCGCCGCCATCGTTGGTCGTTGTTCCAAGCGGCGTGGCGCCTCTGGCAGTAATGGTTGCCGTGCCAGTCATGAACCCTGTACGAATGAGGACGACGCCGCCGCCGGGAGCTCCCGCACTGGCCTGCAAGTCGCCATTTTCGTTGTTACGGCTGCCTGCGCCGCCGCCGCCGCCCATAACCACTCGGTTGACCGAGGCCGGAAATGCCGCGCCTCCAATGCCTCCAATAGGTGCATCGAGAGCTTGAGAATTACCGCCGTAGCCGCCTGCAGCAGCGTTGGCGCCGCCACCTCCGCCGGTATTGTGCTGGTTTGTCGTCCCACCAGCTATGACCGCATCGGAGTCCGTTCCGCCGCCACCTGCGTTGCCTGGAGCGCCACGGGCCATGCTGCCGTCGACGCCGGCTGCCCCACTCGGATATCTGGAACCGCTAGACAGGAATGTCCCGCCAGACTGCACCCACAGCGGCGTTCCGGCAATGCCTTCTCCCTTGATGCCATGGTATCCGGCAACCGCCGTTCCGCTATACGCGGCGGGACCAACATTCTGGAAGTCGGTAGTGGCGTATCCTGCGATGCCGCCGTTGAGCTGCAGCGCGCCGCCACCCCGGAACCCCAAACCGTCGACACTGACTGTAGCGGTATTCAGAATCAGCGTATCGCGAACGTCAAATGCGAGGACGCCTCCGGTAGTCCCGTCCCAGGCGTTTGCGGTGAGGGTCGATCCCAGCGTGGCCGCCACATATTGCGGCACGCGAATCACCTGGAAGCGCCGCTGACCTTGGGTTGTGCTGACGCTGGCGTTGGTGTAGCCGTAGATCAGGCCGCCTGCTAGACCAGCGCCCGCAATGTTGGCGGTACCTCCACCAACCGGCACCGCATTGGTTGCCCTTACATACTCATAAGCGCCAGCGTTGTTCAGATTGGTCGATCCCGCTCCGGACGTCGTGCCATCGCCGTAAGCGGAGGTATTGTTCAGGTTCATCACCGCGTCCTGCATCTGCATCACCAGCAGAAGATCGCCGTTCGCGATGGCAGTGGCGGGTCCGGTCGAGGCTCCCACCGTGATTGCGGTTGCACCGGCTGCGGCGTTCGCCGTCCCTGGATAGTAGGTGTTGATCACGCCTGCCAATGCCGCTCCCGGCGTCCCGTCCTTGCCCGGCGTGGCGCAGACAACGGTCTGCACCGGCAATGTAATGCTGAACGTATTGTTGCCCTGGATGAGATCGGTTACAGCTGAGGAAACGGTGGCGGTCGTAGTGTAATTTCCGGCTGCCGCCACGGATACGACTACCGTTACTGTGGCGCTGGTCGCACTGCGAATCGTGCCCAGCGCGCAGGTGATGGTCGTAGTACCACTGCAAGATCCCTGACTTGGAGTGGCAGAGACGAAGGTTTGTCCGGCGGCCAGCGTATACGTTAGCGTGCTGGCAGCTGCATCGGTGCCGCCGTTATCCCTGACCGTGATGGTGTAGGTGCTATTCGCGCCCGCAATGATCGCGCCTTTGTCGGTCACGGTTACGCCCAAGTCAGCTTGCCGCGGGAAAATGGAAACCGCGCCCGCCGACCAATTCGTGTTGGCAACTGGAGCAAAAACTACCGGGATCGTAACGCTGGGAGCTCCGGGCTTGGTGTATCCGCCGCCGTCAGTGTCGTTGACTGTAGCTCCTGGACTCGAGGTTCCGGTCCATTGCTGGACCAACCCATTGGCGGCGGTGATGAATCCCGTTTGCGTCACGTTGCCCGCAAGGGCTTCAACGGCATAAACAAATTCATTGGCAGCCGAAGGAACGTCCAGAGAGGAGAAGATTGCGTTGCCATCCGCCGATACAAACGGTCGTACGGGATCGGTTTGGTCAGCGCCTGAAACCGTGACCGAACCTGCCGCCACGCCGACGTTTCCAGCTCCGAAGGCGTTCATCTTAATCGTAATCGTATTTGTGCCGCTAGCTGGCGCCAGCAAGAACCACATTTCGACGCGTCGCGTATTCCCGGCATCATTGTGCGCGCCCAGGAAAGTTAGCGCTTTGGCGCCATAGGTGACGGAGGCAACCTTGGCCGCCGTGTTGGGCGCGATATTCGAAGTAGTTCCCACGATCAGCGTGCGGTTCGCAGCGACACCCGTCGTATGGGTGATGGTAAAGGACGATCCCGATGTGGTTGTGGCACCGTTGAAACTCGTGGCATCGAAAACGACTTGCGCGGAGGCAGGCACTGCGGCCAAACCCAGCACCATCAAGGCGAGCGCGCTCAGGGCGGCGACACGCCGCATTCCCAAAGCTTTCCTGACCCAGTTGGACGCTACACCCCGTGCAACCGCCATATTGCGACGGGCTCGGGCCTGCATTCCGGTGAGTTCCACACGCTGCTCGGTACCATTCATTGTCGTTTCCTTTGTGATGACTCGTGCCATAACTCGCCCCATAATCTGAGTAGCGCGCACTGGAGAATCAGGCTCCAGGCTCGCGTCTCCTTGCGTTACGAATTGATCGCCGACCAAATCTTTCCTGACTAAACGGTGCGCGCGAACCTTGCCTGCGCCGCCCTGCTGCAAATCCACTAACACAATATCGCCGCGCCGTAACTGCTGCGGCTGCACGGGCGCTACCTGCAAAATGTCGCCATCCTGAATCGTCGGCAACATGCTGCGGCCCTGTGCCTGAAAACGCAAACTATGTCCCGCGCGCAGTAGATCGTAGGCCAGAGCGCGGAAAGCCAGCGAATCCAGTTTATGCTTTTTCATGGGCTCTATTTCGCGTAAGCCTCTATTTTCAATCATTTCGTGAGCCTTTGGCCATTGCCAAAGTGGGCTACTGGCACCCCGGATGGCCGATCCTCGTCACATTTGTCATTCCTTAGGGCTGCAGCCCTAAGGAATCCGCTTTTCAGCCTGAAAACTCAAGACCATCTCCACAGCGCTGGAATCGGGCACAAATTGCAGCCGGTAGCACGGAATCGTCTCCACAATCTCATCGAGGAACGCCATCGTAGACTCCAGCGACGGGCCGTCATAGAACGGCAGAAAGCTGCGTGCCATCAGTTCTCCGACGGCCTGGCTGCCCCGCAACTTCGTAATCTTATTCTCCGGAGCGTGTTCCAGAATGAAAAGCTTATCAATCTTCGATTTTTCCGCTGCCGCAAACGCCGCTTCGCCGTGCCACGGCGTCCCATGCATCCAGACTTCGCCGTCGTGCTTGCGCAGAATGATTCGATCATCGCTCAAAATGGTCACATTGCGACGCTCCCGCCACAAACGTGAGGTCGTACTCTTGCCTGCGCCCGAATGTCCGATGAAAAGAAATCCTCCGTGGCCAGCCTCGCTCAAGGCCGAGTCGTAAAGTCCTGTGGAGTGAACCTCGACCCCGCGCTCACGCCCAAGACGGTGCATGACCACAAGCTCGTCCAGCGGATATTCCAAGGGATTGCAGTAGGATTCGTCGGGGAAACAGCTGCGGTTCATGAACAGTTGCGCTTTGCGGAAATCGCGGTCGACGCACAAACGCTTATAGGGATCGGGGCTGACCACCGGCGACGCGAAATCGAAGATCATACTTCCGTCTTCCCCATCCATGTCCTTATAGAGCTTCCAGACCGAGCCGGAATCGAAGAGAAGTCCCCCCGGAGAGAGTGCCAGGCTATCCGCCCACTGGAGGGTGATTTCTATGTCGCAAGCTGGCTCTTCCACACGGAACGGCTCTAACTGAAGACCGAACGTTATCTGACGAGTGCTCTCTCCGTTGAGGCCGAACGAAACTTCGCCTATCCGGAAACTGGAGCGCCAGCAGCGCGCTGACGGCTCCACCGCCAAACACGAAGCACCGGTACTGAATCGGTCGCTCATCGGCTCGTACCCCAATTGCCCATGACAACTCGATCTTCAGGAACCGATGGCGAAACACGCCGTAACCGCGGTGCATGCGTTGAGTCCGTTCGGGCCAGATGTCCCGGAAATTTTGCAATTTCCCAACACGGCTTCTTCGGGACGCAGGCTGATGGTAACGATCTTCGGCGGCTCGTACTGCATTTTCTCCGTGCGGTCATTCCCTGATTGCTTCATGCGTTCGTCTCTCCTGAAACAAAATCGTTCTTTCGTTTGGCCCTCTTAATCTAATTGTGACTTGCACAGCTACCGCAACCACCGCCGGGGGCGGAGTTGCTCAAAACGGGCAGTAGCACAGTAGGCGATTTCCAGCCTTCAACATCAATCTCCTGGGCTGCGATTCGGCCTGCCGACTCTTTCAACGCTTGATGTCGCTCGCTACCATTGCAGCAATCGCAGTCGCCGTGGGTAGGTACTTCGAATCCCATCGACATGGCGCGTAAATGCGCGACTTCGCACTGAAACTCCACCGGTGATTCCGGATCGCCGTTTTCCAACTCACCCTGTGCGGGACACATACTGCACAAACTCTGAATCTTGCAGCTCATGCACTTTGTCGGACGCAGACGCTTCTTTCCCCGAACTTGCAGAAGGAATTTCTCCCAGCCGTCCTTCACACTGCCGTCGCGAATACTATAAGTCTCCTGCTGGGAGAGGACGCAAATGCTCATCTCACCATAGGGGTTGATCGCAAAGGCGCTCATTCCACCACCACAGAAGTAGAGACTCTCCTGCCCTTCAAGAGTGGGCGGTTTCGACAAGCCAGCCTCAGCCAGCTTGCGATACTCCATCCTGTTCTTTTCCGGATACATATCCAGGGCAACCACATCTTCCGGCGAAAGACGAACTTCCAACGGACTCTGCGAACAATCCAAACGCGGGTTCATCAGCCCATCGAATTTGAAAGGAAGCCCGAGATCTTCTTCCGCAAAACGCTTCATGGCAAAAACTTCGTGCTTGTTCACCGTGGTGGCAACTGTCTTCAGCTTAAGCGGCAGTTTGCGCTGGCGAAGGTGCTCAATACCACGCAGGCATCGTTCGTAAGAACCCGGGATTCCTGTGAGCGCTTCGTAGGTTTCCTTGGTGCGACCATACAGCGTAATCTCAATGGCAAAAGGCGGATACTCGACCAGATAGTCGCCAATCTTCTCATTGATCATCGTCCCGTTGGTGAACAGGGTGATGAGGAAGCCCTTGCTCTTGGCGTAGATATAGATTTCTAGAAAGTCCTTGCGGGCAAAAATCTCTCCGCCGCTATAGAGCAACCAGAAAACGCCCAGATCGGCGAGTTCGTCCAGCATCCTGAAGTGCTCTTCTTTACTCAGCTCCCGATTTCGGGCAGGTAGATCGCCCATGGGCAAATTGTTGTAGCAATGGAGGCATTCCAGCGGACAGCGGCGCGTGACTTCAATCGCCACTTCCATGGGCGCGCGTTTCCCGGAATAGTGCGAGTGGATCGACTGGCTTAGGTCGCCGTATGTAATTAGATCCATGTGCCTCTCGTTGCGGGACTGCCCGAATGCTCCCGTAAGTTTACCCGATGCGCGCCCCGGTGTCCCAGATATTACTGCCCTTTCGTGTGTACCAAGCCCATGGCCTGCGCCTCGCCTAGAAAGCTACCGACGTCTTGCCGGGCCTTGTCGCTGCTCACGTCAAAGGTTTCCGCCAGCAAGTTGGCGAGTTCATCCACGGTATGAGGCTTCTCCAGCGCTTGCCAGATGGTATTGCCAGCAGGGTTAAAGCTATATAAGGACGCCAGGTCGGCGGTACCCCTGCGCACGGGCACAATCAGCGTTTCACCGGCAATAACACGGGATACAACGGAATCAGAACGAACGTATTGGGCGGGGGATGTCATGCGATCTGGGTTACAGGGCTTTGAGGAATGATACTCAACCTGCAGCTCGTTTTCAATGGAACGTACGGGACGGCCCGGGACGGCTGCCCAAAACTTTCTCTAATTTTGTCATTCCGAACGGCCCTATCGTGAGGAATCTGCTGTTGCCGGACTGACAGGAAAGCAGATTCCTCAGGGCTGAAGCCCTTCGGAATGACAAACATATTTGCTTGATCGCACCGCCTCAAAAGACAGCTCTAGTCTTGCTTACTCCCCAGCGCCTTCACCACGTCCTTAAATACTCGTCCCCGATGCTCGTAGCTCTGGAATTGGTCGAAGCTGGCGCAGGCCGGAGCCAAGAGAATGACGTCGCCTGGTACGGCTGTCGTGGTGGCCCGGCGGACCGCGTTCTCCAGGGTTCCTGCGGGAAAAATCTCTACCGCATCCGTAATCTGGCTCTCAATCTTCTCCGCGGCTGCTCCGATGGTGTACACGCGCTTCACGCGCTGCCTGAGTAGATCATTCAGCACGGAATAGTCACTGCCCTTGTCTTTGCCACCCAGAATCAGGTGAATGTTGGCGGGGAAAGACTCCAGGGCTTTGATGGTGGCATCCACGTTGGTGGCCTTGGAGTCGTTGTAGTAGCTGACGCCGGCGATTTCGGCCACGAACTCAAGGCGGTGCTCGACAGCTTTGAAGGCGCGCACAGCTTGTCGAATAGACTCCGGCGGGCAGCCTGCCAAACTGGCCAGAGAGACGGCCGCCAAAACGTTTTCGAGATTGTGTGCGCCTTTGAGCGGAATCTCGGCGACAGGCAGGATTTCGAGGTCCGCGTTGCCGCCGGGCTTGCCGTCGCGAAAGAAAATCTTGGCGTCGCGAACAAAGGCTCCAGCTGCGACTTCGCTGCGGCGGCTGAAATGCAGCACCGGACAATGTCCGCGGCCGGAAAGAGCATTGGCGGCCGGATCGTCGGCGTTCAGCACACAATAGTCAGCTTCGTTCTGATTCTCGAAAATACGGGCTTTAGCGCTGACGTAGGCGTCGAAAGTGCGATGGCGATCGAGATGGTCCGGCGTGATGTTCAGGATGCAGGAGATAAACGGACGGAACGTCTGGATGGTTTCCAACTGAAAACTCGAAATTTCGAGGACTGCGAAAGTTGCGGGAGTGGTTTGCGCGACTAGCGAAATGGCAGGCGTTCCAATATTGCCTCCCACGACGACCGGAAAGCCGGATGCGGCAAGAATTTCTCCGGTCAGCGTGGTGGTCGTGGTCTTGCCGTTGGAGCCGGTAATGGCGACGATGCGGCCTTGCAGAAACTGCGACGCGAGTTCGATCTCCCCAATGATGGGCACGCCATGAATGCGCGCTTGCACTAGCTGTGGGACGTCGGCGGGGACGCCGGGGCTGACAACAATTAAATCCTGCCCAGGAAAGGTGCGCTCACCATGGCCTCCGGTTTCAACCGCGATGCCGCGATCCAACAAAGCCGGAATTTCGCCGCGAAGCTGGTCCGGACTCTTGGAATCCGAAACTGTGACCTTGGCGCCCCGCGCCTGCAGGAATTGCGCCGAAGCGACGCCGGATTTTCCGAGCCCAACTATAAGGATGCGTTTGTCTTGGAGGTCCATGAAGAACAGCTATCGGCTTTCGGCTATCATCTGTCAGCTTTCGGAAAATAACTCTTGGCTCACAGCCGACAGCCGAATTATCTCAGTTTCAGCGTAGTCAATGCGAATAATGCGAACACCAGCGAGGCAATCCAAAAACGCACGATGACCTTCGATTCCGACCAACCCAGCAACTCAAAGTGATGATGAATCGGCGCCATCTTGAAAATCCGCTTCTTGCGCAATTTGTAGGAACCCACCTGCAAGATGACCGACAACGCTTCTATAACAAAGACGCCTCCGATAAACGGCAAGAGCAATTCTTGCTTGATAACGACGGCCACGGTCCCGATCGCGCCGCCGAGTCCGAGTGAGCCTACGTCTCCCATGAAAACTTCAGCCGGATGCGCGTTGTACCAGAGAAATCCAATGGCCGATCCCACCATGGCGCCACAAAACACGGTAAGCTCTCCCACCTGGGGCATACGTTCCAATTCAAGATAATCGGCAAACACCGCGTGCCCGCCCACGTAGGTAAGCACGGTGAGCGCTCCAGCGGAAATGACGGTGCATCCGATAGCCAGACCGTCCAGGCCGTCGGTTAGATTCACCGCATTGCTGGACCCTACAATAACCAGGCACACAAACAACACAAACCAAAAGAACGCCAGCGGCCAAAGGTAGGGATGATGCAGCAACGATTCGTTCACCAGGTCGGGACGAAAGTGCTTGGCAAACGGAACCATGAGCTTGGTGGAATAGAGTCCATGCGTCTGCAAGCCGATGAGCGCCACGGCAACCAACAGCGCAACCAGAACCTGCAGACCGAATTTCGCCCGCGCGGTCAAGCCCAGGTTCCGCTTATGAATCACCTTTTCGTAATCATCGATAAATCCGATGGCCGAATAAGCTGTCATCGACAGCAATACAATCCACACAAACCGATTACTGAGATCGGCCCACAGCAGCGTAGGAACAATGGTGGCAATCGCGATGAGAAGCCCGCCCATGGTCGGCGTTCCAGCCTTCTTCTGGTGTCCCTTTGGGCCTTCTTCACGAATATACTGGCCAATTTGAAATTCCCGCAAACGATTGATTATGACGGGCCCGATGACCAATCCGGTGAAGAGCGCAGTCAGGCTCGCGAATGCCGTCCGGAACGTGAGATACCGGAAGATTCGGAACAACGACAGCGCCGGGTACATGTGGTAGAGCTTGTGGTAAAGCAGCCAGTAGAGCAATACGCCTCCAAAATCAGTTGCCAGAAGTCAGTTGCCAATCATTGAAGCTAGAAGCTAGCGGCTTAAAGCTTCCCACGTTTCCAAAGCACGTTCCAGTTTCACCCCGCGAGAAGCCTTGAACAGAACAGCATCTCCCGGTCTTGTTTCCCGCGCCAGCCACGCTCCGGCCTCTTCCGGCGTTGCGACGAACTCAGCGGGAATGCCTGCTTTTCGCGCTTCCTCCACTATCACGGAAGCCAGCCCTCGCACTCCAATCAGTTGATCGACGCGCCGCTCGACCATATGCAGTCCGCATTCGCGATGCATCTGTTCCGCTTTCGGACCAAGCTCCAACATTTCCCCGGCGACAACAATACGGCGCTTGGCTGTCATGCTCACCAGCGCATCCACCATAAAATTCAACGCCTTCGGATTCGAATTGTAGCAGTCGTTGAGCACGGTCACGCCGCGCACATCAATGATCTGGCCACGCTTGGACGCCGTCTGCAGCGAAGGCAACGCGGCGGCAACATCGGAAGGTGGCAACCCGTTCTCCAATGCGACCGCCACCGCTGCCAGCGCGTTGTAAATATTGTGGACGCCTACCAACGGTAGTTCCACTTCTTGCGTGCAACCGCTCGACACCAGATCGAACATCGACCCTTTCGCTCCCAGCGTCCGAATATTTTGCGCGGAAACATCTGCGCTCGGTTTGAGCCCGAACGTGATAACCCGTCCGCGAAAATCCCTTCCAAATTGCGAAACATATTCGTCGTCGGCATTGAGCACAGCCGTACCGCTCGCAGACAAAGACGCAACCAATTCATACTTCGCGCGCGCAATACCTGCAATGGATTCAAGGTTTTCCAGATGCACCGGCGCTACACAAGTAACCACGCCAGTGTTGGGCTGTGCGATCTTCGCCAGAGCCGCAATCTCTCCGGCATGCGACATTCCCATCTCGATCAC
>JAYVEP010000035.1:0-6389 GCA_043749225.1 Acidobacteriaceae bacterium | reverse complement strand
ACAGTAGAAGTGGTGGATGGCATCAAAGCGCTTCTACCCAAATTCCGTGAGCAGATGCCGCCTTCCGTCGACCTGAACATTCTTTTCGACCGCTCCGTGTCAATTCGCGCTTCGGTTGGCGATGTAAAGTTCACGCTGATGCTGGCCCTGTTTCTGGTCATCCTGGTGATTTTCCTCTTTCTTCGAAATGCATCGGCTACTTTGATTCCGAGCTTGGCGCTGCCGATATCCATTATTGGAACGTTCGCAGTGATGTACCTGCTGGACTACTCTCTCGACAATTTGTCGCTGATGGCGCTGACGCTCTGTGTCGGATTTGTCGTGGACGACGCCATCGTCATGTTGGAGAACATTGTTCGCCACATGGAGAAGGGGGAGGCGCCGATGGAAGCGGCGCGGCGCGGCGCCAAGGAAATCGGTTTTACGATTGTCTCCATGACAATTTCTCTGGCGGCAGTGTTTATCCCCGTGCTCTTTATGGGCGGCCTCATGGGAAGGTTGCTGCACGAATTTGCTGTGACGATCAGTGTGGCTATTCTTGTTTCCGGGGCGGTTTCGCTAAGCCTAACGCCAATGCTATGCAGCCGTTTTCTGCGTGCTTCGCAAAAGGAAGACAGACACGGCAAGCTGTGGAACGCATTCGAACGTTTCTTTGAAGGCCTGCTGCACTTCTACGACCGAACGCTGAAGATTACATTGCGACATCGGATGGCAACCATGGTGTTTTCCGCTGCGGTGCTCGTAGGTTCGGTGTATTTGTTCATGACGATGCCCAAGGGCTTCCTGCCGGATGAAGACCAAGGCTTCATCTTCATGTTTACCGAAGGACCGCAAGGGATTTCTTTCGAAGACATGGTCACGCACCAGTTGGCGTTGAGTCACCTGGTGATGGAACAGCCCTACATAGAGGCGTTCATGTCAACCGCGGCGGGAGGCAATGCCGGACGAATCTTTATGAGACTCAAGCCGAAGAACCAACGCGACTCGATCCAGTCACTGGTGGAAGATTTGCGGGCGAAGGTGGCGCAGATTCCAGGAATCAGCGGGTACCCGCAAGTTCTTCCTATGATCCGCCGTGGAAACCTGACCAAGAGTCAGTATCAGTTCACGTTGCAAAGTCCCGACACCAGAATTCTCTACGATGCCGCGTCGAAGCTCGAGGCGCGCCTGCATGCCAATCCCAAGGTCAAGGACTTGCTACAGGACGTGACCAGCGACTTACAGATTACAAATCCGCAGGTTGACGTGCGGATTGACCGCGACAAGGCTTCGGCTCTAGGAGTGACTGCACAGCAGATTGAAGACGCTTTATATACAGCCTACGGTCAACGTCAGGTTTCGACGATCTACGCGCCTAGCAATACCTACCGCGTAGTTATGGAACTGGAAGATCAATATCAACGGGATCCCTCCGCGCTTTCGATGCTGTATGTGCGGTCGGCATCGGGTCAACTGGTGCCATTGAACACGGTAGCGACGCTCAAGCGAACTCTGGGGCCGCTAAGCGTAAATCACCTTGGCCAGCTATCGGCGGTGACGCTTTCGTTCAACCTGCGCCCGGGGGGCTCGCTTGGAGATGCGGTAGATGGCGTGAACCGAGCAGCGCGGGATGTTTTGCCGGCGTCGATCACGACTTCGTTTCAGGGGACGGCACAGGATTTTCAAAACTCTGTGCAAGGGTTGTGGGTTCTACTTCTGATGGCGATTCTGGTTATCTATCTTGTGTTGGGAATCTTGTACGAAAGCTTTATCCATCCCATCACGATCCTTTCAGGCCTGCCGTCGGCGGGCTTTGGCGCTCTCTTGACGCTGTCGCTCTTTCATCTCGACCTCAGCATTTACGCTTTTGTCGGGATCATTATGCTGGTCGGTATCGTAAAAAAGAACGCCATTATGATGATTGACGTTGCCCTCGAACAGCAACGCGAAAAGGGTGATAGTGCAGAAGCGGCGATCTATCACGGAGCGCTGCTGCGCTTCCGTCCCATTATGATGACGACCGCGGCGGCGCTGATGGGGACTCTCCCTATCGCTCTTGGATACGGTGCGGGAGCGGAATCTCGCAGGCCGCTCGGACTGGCCGTCGTGGGTGGTCTGCTGTTTTCACAAGCGCTGACTCTGTACATCACACCGGTTTACTACATTTATCTGGATCAGTTCCAGGAGTGGGTAGGGTCTTGGAGGCGGTTACAAGGGCCACAAGGCGGATTGACCCCGGAAGGGTTGCTGGGCGAGTCGGGGGTCCTGCCGGGACTCGTCGATCTTAGGTAGCTCGATTTGGAACAAAGATCCCTTTCCCAGCGTGCTCTGAACTCGAATCGTTCCGCGGTGCCGTTCTACGATCCACTTTGCTATGGCAAGACCTAGACCGACGCCGCCCATTTCGCGGCTGCGAGCCTTATCGGCGCGGTAAAAGCGCTCGAATATCTTTGTTTGGTCCTCTTCGGAAATCCCAATCCCGCTGTCCTGGATGCGGATGGACTCGGTTTTGTCAGAGGATTCGAGAGAAACTTCAACAGTTCCCGGAGAAGGAGTGTATTTAAAAGCGTTATCGAGCAGGATGTGGATGGCCCGCCGGAGAGTCGATGCGTCCGCCAGGACATTGCACTCCTGCAAATTCGACGGTTCAATAAGCTGAAGATTCCTTGAGGCCGCAACCGGTTGCCAATCGCGCACGACCTCTTGCAGTAACGTGGCTAGGTTGACGGGCTGAAGATCTAAGGCCTCGCGGCCTGAATCCCTCCGTGCTAACGACAAAAGTTCTTCAATCAGGACGGACGTTCCGGCTGCCTGTTTTAAGATGTGAGCGAGCGCGTCGCGATATTCTTCCTCAGCGCGAGGCTTGCGCAAAGCCAGTTCAGCTTCAGTACGCATCAGCGCCACGGGAGTGCGCAGCTCATGCGAAGCGTCGGCCGTGAATTGGGTGACGCGCAAAAATGAGGCTTCGATGCGGGTCAGCATTTCGTTCAGCGTATCGGAGAGGCGCTGCAGTTCGTCGCCAGTATCGATGGCTTCGAGGCGGAGGCTTAGATTCTGACCGCCGATTTGCCGCGCGCTTCGAGTGATGGCATCTACGGGAGCAAGCGCTCGATGGCTGAGCCAATAACCCACTGCTGCCGCTGTCAGTAGCACCAAGGGCGCCAGCAGCAGCAAATTGCGTCGAAAATGGTCAAGGATTTCGAGAATTTCCCGCGCAGGCATACCGGCTTGCACGGTGTAAATGCGGCCATGCACACTCAGGTTTTGCGACACGAACCGATATGGCTTGCTATCGAGCTGGCGATCATCATATGTCTTGGTGGCAAACTGCTTCGGGCGAAGAATGGGGACGCCAAGCTGTTCCAGGAGAATCGCACGATACAGAATCGCGCCACTCTCATCGCAAACCTGCATATAGTCGCCCGCATGTTCCACGACAGAGGTTTCTGTAATTTCTTTCCTCAGCTTCAATTCGGTGGAGTCAGCCGGTTGGGATTCCAATAGATGTTGCAGGTCCTCCATCTGGCTCTGCAGGGCCCCGTCCATAAGGCTGTAGCAATTCTGCCGAAGGGCCAGCCACATGCTAATTCCGAAAATGGCTTGTGCCGCCGCGAAGATCAGGACATACCACAGCGTGAGCCGGAGGCCGATGGAAAGTTTCTTCATGACGTCGAATCCACACGAATGACGTAACCGACACCCCGTACAGTGTGAATCAACTTAGGCGTGCCACCAGCTTCAACCTTATTGCGCAGCAGGCGGACGAACGCATCCAGAGTGTTGTCTTCAATCTCGCGGTCGAAGCCCCAGACTGATTCAATCAACGTGCGACGCGGAACCACCCGACCTACGTTGTACAGCAACTGCTCCAGCAATCCATACTCCGTGCGAGTCAGCATAATGGATACGCCCGCTCGCGTGACCTGGTGCGCGGCTGGGTCCAGTTCCAGATCGCCCGCCTGCAGTAGTGGTTGCCTCGGCACGGAAGTGCGCCGCTTGATGGCGCGCAGGCGAGCGAGCAGCTCTTCAAACGAGAAAGGTTTGGTCAGATAGTCATCTGCGCCAAAATCGAGTCCCTGCACAATATCAGGCACCGCATCTTTAGCGGTCAGCATCAGCACCGGTGTTGAGATCTTGGCGGCTCGCATGCGGCGTGCAACTTCGTAGCCGTCGAGTTTGGGAAGCATGATGTCAAGAATCAGCGCGTCGAATTCGTAGTCGCGTGCCAGCTCCCAGCCTTCAAGCCCGTCGGAGGCCGTGACGATAGTGTGTCCTTCTTCCGTCAGCCCGCGCCGCAACAACTCTGCCATTCTAGGTTCGTCTTCAACAATCAATAACTTCATGGTCTCAGCGTCCAATAACGAACCCAAGTCTCCGAGCCGCCTTAGCCTTTATCGCTCATGCAGATGAAGGTTGACTGAAACTCCATCCCCAGCCAAGGCCAGCCTCAAGAAACACTACCACGGGAGGAAGGCTCCCGAGCTTAAGTGGCGGAGATACGACGGTTGGGTGAAGATTACTCATCAGGATAGCACCACATATCTGCCTTCCTTTTCCAACGTCAGCCACGTTATTCTCAAAAGGGGCTGCTCTCACAAGCGCGCAGCGCCGCTATTTCATGACCATCGCAACCACATCAAATTCCCGCACGCCGCAGCTTCCCGGTGTGTTTCTCATGAGCGACAGCTTTGAGACTGGAGGCAGTGAGCGTCAGTTTGCCGCCCTGGCGAAGTCGCTCGATCGAGAAGCCTTTCGCATCTACCTCGGCTGCATGCAGAAGACCGGGGCATTCCTGGAAGGGCTTGGCGACGTGCCTGACTTTCCTTTTGGGGGTAGCCTTTACCGATGGAAATCGTGGCAAGCTCGCGGGAGAATTGCCCGACATCTGCGCGACAACCAAGTAAGCATTGCTCATGCGTTTGACCTTTATACCAACCTTGGGCTGATTCCTGCGGCCCGGTGGGCAAACATTCCGGTGGTGATTGGCAGCCAACGCCAGCTCGGAGATTTGCTGACACCGGCTCAATTTAAGGTGCAGCTTTTTGCGTTCCGCCTATGCGATGTAGTGATTTGTAATTCGCGAGCGGCGGCTGATCGCCTGGTGCAAAGCGGGTTGCCAGAACGTAAGATCGCCGTGATCGGCAACGGGCTGCCTGATTCCGCCTTTACGCGGACTGCATCGGTATTGCCAAATCGACCTGGCGTTTCGCGGGTTGGAATGGTTGCGCGCATGAACACTCGTTCCAAAAACCATAGTGGCCTCTTGCGAGCTGCCGCGCTGCTCAAAGATCGTTTCCCGCAAACAGAATACTTGCTGGCGGGAGACGGCCCGGTGCGTAAGGATCTGGAAAAAGAAGCGTCGGACTTGGGTCTCGTGGAGCGCGTCGTTTTTCTCGGCGACCGCCGCGATATTCCTGCTGTGCTGAGTTCGGTGGACGTCACGGTGCTGCCATCGTTTTCAGAGAGCTTGTCGAATTCGATCATCGAATCAATGGCTCTCGGTGTACCCGTAGTGGCGCTCCGCGTCGGCGGAAATCCGGAACTCGTTTCAGACAAATCAGACGAAGAGCGCGGCGTTCTTGTCCCCGCGGGTTCCGATGAAGCTCTGGCGGAAGGGTTGGCATTGCTGCTGGGAGACAAAGAATTGCGTCTTCGCATGGGCGCCAATGCGCGGAATTTCGCTCTCGCAACCTTCACCATTGACAGCATGCGCCGCCAGCACGAAACACTCTACACAGAGTTGTTGCGGAAGAAGGGTTGGCGTTCCGCATGAGCGCTAAAATCCGAGTGGCAATCATCGCTGCTTCTCTGAAATATGTAGGTGGCCAATCGGTGCAAGCCGACCTCTTGTTGCGCAATTGGAAAGGAGACTCGGAAGTTGAGGCCAAGCTCATTCCCATCGACCCTCCGTTTCCCGCAGCGCTGACTTGGATGGAGAGAATTCCGGGCTTGCGAACAATTGTTCGTGAGCCGCTTTACCTGCTCGGAGTTTGGCGTGGGTTGAAAGATGCAGATGTCGCGCACATTTTCTCTGCAGCTTACTGGTCATTTTTAATCGCGCCGGCTCCAGCCTGGCTAGTCGCGCGCCTGCTGGGAAAGAAAGCGTTGATCCATTACCACAGCGGGGAAGCACGCGATCACCTGCAACGCTTCGTTTCGGCGCGGTCGGTGTTAAAGAAGGTGGATGCTGCGGTCGTCCCGTCCAACTATCTAGCGGACGTGTTTCGCGAATTTAATTTGCCAACAAAAGTTGTTGCCAACGTGGTTGATCTGGAACAGTTTGCCTTCCGCGAGCGCCGCCCGATGCGCCCGCATCTAGTCTGTACTCGCGGATTTCATAGCTACTACTGTGTTGACATCGTAGTCCGAGCTTTCGCCGAGGTGCGAAAGCTTTATCCGGAAGCGCAGCT
>JAYVEP010000034.1:0-43352 GCA_043749225.1 Acidobacteriaceae bacterium | reverse complement strand
GAGCGTGCCCGTTCCCGGCGCCAACGTCGGATCCATGGAATCCACGTCAAAACTAATATAGATATTCTCGCTTTGAGGAATCTGCTCCAGCGCCGCCGCAATCCCGTGTCGATGGATTTCTTCCGACGTCACAATTCTCGTATGGAGCGCCTTAGCATTGCCAGCGGCCTCGGAGTCATTGGCGATACCGCGCATACCGATCTGAGTAATATTTTTCACTGTCGGCAACTTCGCTACCCGCAACACCCACGAGGCGTGATCCAGATTGCCCTTAGCGCCGTTCCATGTATCCAGATGTGCGTCAATGTGAACGACCGTCAATGGAATGTCATAACTCCGCACTACTGGAAAGGTGATGCTGTGGTCACCACCCAAAATAATAGGAAACGCTTTCTTCGCAAGAATCTTGCGCACAGCATCGGTGATCTTTTGACCGGTCTCGACGGCCACGGTGGGATAGATGACAACATCCCCCACATCCACCCAGTGCTTCCCTTTCAGAACCGTCCGGTCGCCGTCAATGTAGTAAAAACCTTCCGTCAAGTCGTGGGCGTACTCTTGCGAACTTTCGCGCATGTCACGCGGTCCGTAGCGTTCACCTGGCTGACCCCAGGTACCTTCGTCAAAGGGCACGCCAAGCACAGCAAAATCGGCCTTTAGTTTCTCCAAATCTGGCTCATAGGGAGCGCTCAAGAACGTTCGTATGCCAACAAACGTAGGCGCAGTTTGTGCGACCAGGCGCATGGGCGCTAAAGCGGAGACGCACAGCCCTAAACAGACAGCAGTCAAACCGTTCTTCATATAGTTTCCAATCCATTCCCTTCGAACACAACCTCTTTGCGGAATCCTACGAAGGCGTAAGCTCCTATCCTGCGGTACGGCTCAACTTGTCAAATGCCCTCTGAATCAGCGTATAGCGGGCTGCTCCCAGAATGCCAGCGTCGTCATTCAGCACGATTTTCACGGGCATGTCTTCCAACAAGTGAGCCATGCGGCCCTTATCGAGAAACGCCTCCATGAAGATCGACTCTTTCATCTTGGGCAAGATTTTTGCAGCGATACTGCCGCCGATGAAAATACCTCCGCTGGTCATGAACGTTAAAGCGCAGTTTCCCGTCTGCGCCCCGTAAACGCTGAGGAAGATTGACAGCACCTGCTCGCAGATCGGAGCTTTGTGTTCTAACGCCGCGCGTGAGATCACAGCCGGAGGATCCGAAGCTCCGTCAATTTCTTTCTTCAGCCAGTCTGGCTCTGGCGTGGTCCCGCTGTCGCGAAGGAAATCGTAGATGTTCTTGATGCCTGGGCCCGAAACAATGCGTTCATAACTTATCCTGCCACCATCTCGCTTCTTAAGATAGCGAAGCAGTTCCACTTCCAAATCATTCCTCGGCGCGAAATCCGTATGCCCGCCTTCGCAAGCAAATGGGCGGTGCCGACGGCCGTCCCAATACATTCCTGCAACACCGAGACCGGTGCGTGCAGAGACCACTGCTCGATTCCCTTCGGCTTCTTCCGACCCCTCATTTAACGTCACAAAATCGCTATCACCAAGCGCATCAATGCCGTAGGCGTATCCTTCGAGATCATTGAGCAGCCCCACCGAATTCAATCTCAACTGGGTGGACAATTCCTTCGCATCAAGGGTCCAAGAGAGATTGGAAATCTTGCAGCGGCCACCGCGCACGGGTCCCGCGACGCCAAAACAAGCGCTGTCAACGGGTATCCCTTCCGTTCGAATGAACTCCGTTAGAATTTCGGACAATCCGGCGCGACTCTGGCTAGCGTAAATTTTCTCGACCACCAGTTGCAGACGATTGCCTTCGGTTTCGAAAGCTGCCAGTCGAGTGTTTGTTGCCCCGATTTCTCCCGCAAGAATCATTCGATCTTCCTCCAGTGACGGCCATCGAGTTCCAGAAGTTGATCCGCTTCTTTTGGTCCCCAGGTACCGGACGCATAGTTCGGAAATTTACGAGGCGGAAGCGCCTTCCATACGTCCAGGATCGGGTCTACGATGCTCCAACCCGCCTCGACCATATCGGCGCACTGAAACAACGTCGCATCGCCGATCATGCAGTCGTACAGCAACACTTCGTATCCGGTATACGCATCCGCGCCAAAATACTTCGAGTATTCGAAGCTCATATCAACCGATCCAACCCGAAGGATTGGACCAGGAATTTTGGCCCCGAAGTTCATGGAAATTCCTTCAACCGGCTGAATTTGGATGACCAATTGATTGTTGCGCATCCGATGCATAGCCGTATTGCGGAACAATTCCGTCGGACTGTTCTTGAACTGAATCGTGATCTCGGTGTGCCGCTTGGCCATTCGCTTGCCCGTGCGCAAATAAAACGGCACTCCTGCCCAACGCCAGTTGTCGATATTCAGCTTCAACGCAACAAACGCCTCTGTCCGGGAATCGCGTGATACTCCGGGTTCCGTCCGATAGCCAGGCACTTTCTCGCCAGCCATGACACCCTCGCCGTATTGACCACGAACGCAACGCTCCAGCAAATCTTCGGAGTCCAGATGCTGCACTGCATGCAACACCTTAGCTTGCTCATTACGGACGGCATCGGCGTGGAATGACACTGGACACTCCATTGCCGTGAGGCTCAGTAGTTGCATAACGTGGTTTGGGACCATGTCGCGGAGGGTGCCCGCTGTGTCGAAGTAGCCTCCGCGCTGCTCTACACCAACGGTCTCCCCATTTGTGATCTCAACGTGATCGATATAGCGGCGGTTCCAGATCGGCTCGAAGATGGCGTTGTCGAAACGAAACACCATGATGTTCTGGACTGTTTCTTTGCCCAAATAATGGTCGATGCGGAAGATCTGGTTCTCGGCCAGGATGCTCTTGATCTTGCTATTCAGCGCCTTGGCGGAATCAAGATCACTACCGAAAGGCTTTTCAATCACGACACGTCGCCAACACCCATCCTCTTGCTTCGATAACCCCGAGACCCCGAGTTGTTGAACAACTTCCGCAAAAAACCGCGGCGCTGTAGCTAGATAAAACAGGTAGTTGCCACCCGTCGCGTATTGTTTGTCGAGGTCGCTGAGGCGGTTCCCGAGCGTTACATACGTGGCAGGAGCGGCAAAATCACCCCGTTCTTAGCTGATTCGCTCAACAAACCATTGACAAGCTTCGCTTGCTCTCTCTTCAGCAGGCAGGAAGCGGGTGAGCTGCTCACGAAATTGTTCCAGTGTGAGATCGTCGTGCGAGACACCGACGACTGCGAAGTTTGCCGGAAGCAGTCTCGCCTTCGCCAGGTTGTAGAGGGCGGGAGCCAGCTTGCGCATGGTCAAATCACCAGCCGCACCAAACAAAACCATGACGCAAGGACCAGCGGGTTTCCCTGTCTGCTCCAGTTCCGGTTCGAGGTAAGTATCCGCCGCCGCCATGAGTCGCTCGTCCAAAACTTCCGGGCTTACCCAACTACTCGTCGCAAGGGTTGTACGCCGAGTTCAGTCAATCGGTTGGGTCAGTTCGGTATCCAGGTCGGATGACTGCTGAACAGTCCTTGCACCACGCAAATGTGATAGGCCACGAAGCAGCCGAAAACAACGCTAATTAAGCCAGTTACCAGGCAGAGTCGCTGACTGAACCTTCCGATGCCATTCCCCGCAAAACGTAGGCTAGACGCAATCCCCGTGGTAATCAGCACCATGCCAGCAATTGTCCCAACCCCAAACACTAGGAGGTAAACAAGCGCCCAGGTCGGATTCCTGATGCTCGCCAAAATCAGTAAGGCGACTGCCGCCGAACCCGCAAGACCGTGGACCACACCGATAGCTAGTGGCCTGCCAAATCTCGCGAAGTTCTTCCCATACTTGAATTCCGTCCTCTGCTGTGTAGCTTGTTTCGAGGCACTCACTTCGGAAGGGTGGGTATGGCTGTGGCTATGAACGAAACCCGCATGACTATGGGCATGTGCCTGCGTCAGGGCGATGCCTTCTCCCTCCCCCGCAGAGACTGCGGCCATGGAGCGTTGGAAGGTAGCTAGGTTCCACGTGCCCAATGCAATCAGCATCAGGCCAACGCAAAGCTCCATGCTCAAGCCTAAGCGGGCAGGAATCACGATATCAAAAAGAATAATTCCGGCACCCACCACGAAAATCGTGACAGTGTGCCCAAGCCCCCAGAAGGCGCCAACCAGCGCCGCGCTGCCCGTGCTGCGTTCACGGCTGACAATGGTAGTTACAGCAACTACGTGATCCGGATCGGTGGCATGGCGCATTCCAAGAACAAAACCAATGGCGAGAATTGAGAAGAAGGTCCACATGGACTGAGCGCGACGGTCCTCCGCCCATCCATCATACGGAATTCCGTGAATTCGTCACGCTGCAAACGCGGCCTTCTGCGGCAAGGAAGGAAGCAAATATCCACTGATGCGTACAGCCACCCCAAACCCATCCCCTAATTGAATGACGCGCAAATGGTTAGACTCTGAAAGCACTCGCTCAAAGCGGAGCGTTGGGAACTTCAAATGAATGCACGCCCGGCAGACTTCTAAGCAGCGCCGCCGCGGCTTCCGGTGTGATGTCACGTTGGGGGCCAGCCAGCATTTCATAGCCGACCATGAACTTTTTCACCGTCGCCGAACGCAACAAGGGCGGATAGAAGTGGGCATGCAGATGCCATTCTGGGTGCGCCTCCCCATCCGTAGGTGACTGATGGAACCCCATCGAATAAGGAAACGACGTCTCGAACAGATTATCGTAACGGTTCGTAAGTTGTTTGAAGATATCAGCGAGCCCCGAGCGCATGGCGCAATCCAGCGACGCTAGGTCACGAGTGTGTCGTTTCGCGATCAGTAGTGCCTCAAAAGGCCACACTGCCCAGAATGGAACAACCACGGCAAAGTGAGCATTCTCGACAACTATTCGCGTCGCGGCCTGACTCTCCATCTTTAAGTAATCACACAGGAGACAGATACCATATTGTTCCGCGTAAGCCTTCTGCGCTTCCTGCTCCTTGCGAGGCTCATTCGGGATAGTCTGATTGGCCCAGATTTGTCCGTGTGGATGCGGGTTGCTGCACCCCATAATCTCGCCACGGTTCTCGAAGATTTGCACGTAGTTGACGTACGGCAGAGAACCTATCTCAGAATATTGTTCAGCCCACACATCCACTACACTTACAACTTCCTCAACCGTCATTCGCGCCAGTGTAAGATCATGCTGCGGAGAAAAACACACTACTTTGCAAATTCCAGCTTCAGACTGGGCTAGCAACAGTTTGCGACTTGATTCATCTTGTTCCCTCCCCTGTACGTCCGGCTTGAGGGCGGCGAAGTCATTGGCAAACACGTAGGTCGAGTCATAACTCGGATTGCTCATTCCTCCAGCGCGCGCATTGCCGGGACAAAGATAGCAGCTAGGGTCATAGATCAATCCTGCGGCCGTAAACTTAGCCTCAACCTGACCTTGCCACGGTCGCTGCGTGCGGTGTGGCGACACCAGCACCCAATCACCCGTGAGCGGATTAAATCGGCGGTGTGGCTCTTCGAAAAGGCTTGGTGGCTTCATTGCCCCGCAACCTTACCGTACCCTCGCGGGTTCCGCTCGCGCCAAAGCCACGCGCTGCCAATAATGTCATCTAGCTTCAACACTTTGGGCGCCCATCCCAATTCCTTCCTGATTTTCTCCGCGCTTGCCACCAACACACCGGGGTCGCCCGGGCGCCGAGGACGTTCATCAACTTGAATCCGTCGACCAGTTACTCGCGCTGCGCTCTCAACTACTTCCCGCACGCTGACCCCCCGACCACTCCCCAGGTTATAGACTAGACTTTCCGGCTCCGGATTTTGCCCCAGTCGCTCATAGGCAAGCAGGTGTGCACTCGATAGATCACTTATGTGAATGTAGTCGCGCACACAAGATCCGTCTGGCGTTGGATAGTCGGTTCCATAGATCGTCACACTGCCCCTCTGCCCCGACGCTGCTTGCAGCACGATCGGAATGAGATGAGATTCTGGATGATGATCTTCGCCTCGATCCACTGTCGCACCCGCGGCGTTAAAGTATCGAAGGCTGGCGTAGCATAGCCCATGAACCCGGTGAAACCATTGCAACATTCTCTCCACAAGTAACTTGGACTCACCGTAAGCATTGGTGGGCTGGAGCGCATCGCTTTCCTCAATGGGTATCCGTTCGGGATTTCCATACACTGCCGCTGTGGAGGAAAACACAAACCGCCTTACGCCGAACTCAATCATGGTCTCCAGCAAAGTCAAAGTATTAACCGTATTGTTGCGAAAGAACTTCTCGGGCACCTTCATGGATTCGCCGGCCTCAATAGATGCAGCAAAATGCAGAACGCCGGTGATGCTATGCTCTCGAAATACCTTAGCGAGGAGTTCGCTATCGCTAAGGTCGCCAACAACCAATATTGCTTTTGTCGGTACAGCCCGCGCACTTCCACTGCTCAAATTATCGTAGACGACTACTTCATTGCCAGTACCCACAAGATCAGCCGCCACAGCGCTGCCAATATATCCCGCCCCGCCTGTCACAAGAATTTTCATCCTTACACGCCTCCATCGAGAGGCCATGGCCCCGCGCCCTGTGCTGGCTCGCAAACATAGATATCCAGAGCGATCCCAGTTTTTTGCTGATACGACTTCGCAATATGTGCATTGAAATCCGAAACACAGTCCGAGCGGACCAGATTTACTGTACATCCGCCAAATCCACCACCTGTCATGCGAGCACCATATACACCATTCACGAAGAAACCTAGCTCGACTAGCCAATCAAGCTCTTTGCAGCTCACGTCCAAATCATCGCGCAGACTGTCGTGGGACTGGTACATGAGTTGCCCAAACCGAACCGCGTCGCCAGATCGGAGAGCTTTCGCAGCCTCCTGAACTCTCCTGTTTTCTGTGATGACGTGGCGACAACGCCGATAAACCTGCTCAGGAAGGAAAGTTCTGAACTTCTCCAGATCCTCGATCTTGACATCTCGCAGTGCGCGCACTCCAGGCAAGTGTGGTTGCAGAAGCTTGACTCCCGATTCGCAGTCCGCGCGTCGCCGGTTGTATTCTCCGGATGCCAATTCGTGCTTAACCAGACTGTTACACACTACTAAGTGGCAATTCGATGGTATAGCAAGCAATTCGTATTCAAGGGAACGGCAGTCCAGCATCAAGGCATTTCCACTAACCCCGAAACAAGCCACAAACTGATCCATGATTCCGCACCGTGTACCAACATACTCATGTTCCGCTGCCTGGCACAATTTGACTAACTCCAAGCGAGGCAACTCAATCTCGGAGACAGACGTAAGAGCAAGTGCCGTTGCGACCTCCAGGGATGCCGAAGAACTAAGTCCCGCTCCGAGCGGAACCTCACCATGAATTTCAAGATTTGCACCTGAGAGCTTATGACCAGCATTTCTCAAAACGGCTGCTACGCCGCGAATGTAGTCGCTCCAGTCCGACCTAGGCGGCCCAGCCAGGTCATCGAGGTGGAGAATGACTTTCTCGTCTAAGTGGTCGGAATATACCTCTAAAACGTCATCGCCGCGTTTACTTGCCGCTACCCAAGTATAGAAACCTATTGCAGCTGGCATTACAAAACCTTCATTGTAGTCTGTGTGTTCACCTATCAAGTTGACGCGTCCCGGCGCACGGAAAACGCGCGAAGCGCCGCCGTACATCTCGCGAAATCTTCCGGTTAGCCAGTCGCCAATGGACCCGTGAGTCGGCACTGTCATATCACTTGCCTGTAAATTACTTTGGATGGATGTGTGCCGCCCACCCTCCACCGGGCGCTAGCTTAATCTTCGGTTTCGTGGTCTTATCGACCTGCAACCTTACCATTTTATAGTCACTTGCCATATGATCGGCGTTGGCACCGTCCTAGTATGCGTCCATCGAGAAATTACCGTCTGGTAAAAAAGAGAGAGTCAACTCCAGTCCCCTCGCCGTGCAGTCGCTCGCGGGGGAGGCGGAACGGTTTTGTCGTTCTCTTACAGGAACGGTGCGGGTGGGGATGGGAGCGGGTGGGGATTATCCCTGGTTCGAGCGGTTGCTGCAAGAGCTGGGGCACGAGTGTGGCTGGGCGATGGGCGAAGATTCGGGCTTCGGGAATGCGCAAGCAGAAGACGGATCGGCGGGACACGGCGTTGATCTTGCAGTTGTTGCGGGAGGAGCGCTTTCCCAAGCTTCTGCTTCCGAGTCTGGAAGAGCGCAATGTGCGGCAGTTGCTGGTGCATCGGCACAAGCAGGTGCAAACGCGGAAGCAGGTGAAGAATCAGTTGCAGGCTTTGGCCTTGGGCCAGGGCGTGCAGAAGAAGCGGAAGCTGTGGACGACGGCGGCTCTTGCGGAACTGGAACAGTTGGGTTGCTGCCGTATGCGGCGGAGCGGCGCAAGCAGTTGCTGTACGCGCTGCAGCGGATGGAGGCGGAGATTGCGGTGCTTCACACGCGAGTGGAGGTAGAGGAGAAGAAGCGTCCGTCGGCGGTGCGGTTGATGACGCATCCAGGCGTGGGGCCGGTGACGGCGTTGGCCATGGTGGTGACGGTGGGGCCAGCGCAGCGTTTCTCATCCGCGAAACAAGTGGGCATTTACTTTGGGCTGATTCCCAGCGAGTATTCCAGTGGAGAGCGGCAGAAGCTGGGACGAATCAGCAAGCAGGGCAGTGCGTTTCAGAGATTTTGCTAATGGAAGCGGGGCAGTCACCGGCGCGCTACGATGAGGAGTTGGAACGCTTTTATCGCAGCCTGGCGGCTCGTAAACATCGCGTGTTGGTGAAGGTGGCGGTGGCGCGGAAACTGGCGACGAGGTTGTATCTGATGTTGCGCGAGCACTGGACTTTCGCGCACTAGTCCAAGACCGTGGTGCGGGTGAGCCCGAGTCATTCCGTGGTCTAGCAAGAGAAACCGACCGTTTGAGTGAGCAGCCCGCCTGCCCAGAGTGTGGGGAGTTCGCAGTAAGAATCATGGCTGCACGTGCCGAAGAGATGGATGGTGGGACCTTGCGTCCCGCTGCAAGATTTGAGGAACGAGCCTTGGTCGGCAAAGTCAAAACCTGTCTGCGAGAGCGAAATGACGCGGTTTTGGCGTCGGCGGAGAGGTCAGGCCACAAACTGCTTGACAGAGGGCTGCGTCGTTAGAGACGGATGGCAGACTTTTGGAGTTTTAACATCTCAACTTATGACTTTTCCTCGGCGCCAGTTTCTCGGTTCCTCCCTCGTCGTCCTCGGCAGTACACCGATGGACGCGCTCACGACTCCGCTCTGGCGCTGGAAGAGCGCGCCGCTGATTGCGACTGCCTCCAATGCGAACGCCCCGACTTCCACAGTTCAGTTCGTGGATGTGGCTCACGAAGCGGGTCTGGTTGCTCCGAATGTGTGGGAAGCTATTGACCACAAGAAATATTATCGAAGCCAAGGGCAGCGGCCTGGCGTTTTTTGACTACGACAATTGACGGCTGGCTGGATGTCTATTTAACAAATGGAACGCGCTTCGACACGACATGGCCTCCTGGGCAAACGCCAACTTCGCATCTCTACAAGAACAACCACGACGGAACATTTACCGACGTTACAGAGAAATCCGGGCTGGCTCGATCCGGCTGGCAGACGGGCGTCGGCGTGGGCGACTACGACAATGTTGGTTGGGATGATCTGTTCTGCTGTTTTTGGGGACACAACATTCTGTTCCATAACAATGGCGACGGAACTTTCACCGATGTGATGCGCAAGGCGGGCCTCTACGACGAGAAAGTTCGCTGGGGATCGGGGTGCACATGGCTCGACTACGACCGAGGCGGAAGGCTCGATCTTTTCGTTTGCAATTACATTAAGCTTGACCCGGCACAAACTCCCGTTTCTGAAAAGGCTGGAATCCTGAAACTGGGCCAATGGAAAGGGATTCCGGTAATGTGCGGGCCACATTTCTCGAGTCGCGGCGCGACATTAGGCGACTATGACAACGATGGCGACATCGATGTGCTTGTTCTAAATCTGAACGATCTCCCTTCCCTGCTGCGAAATGATGGTGGCAATCAGCACAATTGGATCAAGATTAAGTTATTGGGAACACAGTGCAATCGCACAGCGATTGGAGCGCGCGTGCGCGTGGTCACCGGCAAGCATGCGCAGATGGATGAAGTCCACAACGGCTCCAGCGTGATGTCGCAGAGCGATCTGCGGCTTCACTTTGGCCTCCGGAAGTCCGAACTTGTGGATCTGATCGAAGTGAAATGGCCGACAAGGCAAAAGATCGAACGCTTCACCCAGGTGGAAGCAAATCAGATTCTGACCATCCGCGAAGGCAGTGGGATTGTCGACACTTTCAAACCAAAAACTAAATAGCCTGTCCATAGCCGGACGTTGTCCCAGCGCAAGCCTGTCAACAAGACAGACTGAATAGGAGTCTGTGAAGCTACGGTTGGAGCACGTAGTTCGAGGCCATCTTGCGAAACGCGGCTAACTGCCTTACCCGCTCGGCCTCGTCCCAACCGAGTTCCGCCACCATCAAATCTGCAACGGCTGGAGCCATCTCCAAAGCTGCGCGCGCATTCAAGAACAGAGCACGCGTGCGGCGCGCCAAGATATCTTCCACGGTGCGAGCCATTTCATTTCTAACAGCCCAGATCACTTCGGCTCTCACATACGGCAGCTTAGAATGGAGCGAATCGCCGAGATGCGGGTCCGCTTCCATCAGTTTGCGAATTTCATAGGCATCAGAGCCATAGACGGCGAGTGCGCCAAACTGTTGCGCGGCATTGTGGAATCCGTGAATGTTCAAGTGATGAGTCACGCAGGGCTTCTCCGGCAACTGCGCGAGCGTCGCTGCCTGGTCGACAAAGTCTTCGGCCATGTGCCTGTACGTCGTCCACTTTCCGCCGCAAATCGAAACCAGGCCTGAACGATCAATGTGGATGACATGATCGCGCGCCAGCGCTGCGGTGTTGGTCGCTCCGGGAGCGCGAACCAGCGGACGAATCCCGGCAAAGACGCTGAGTACATCGCCGCGAGTGGGCGCCTTCGTCATATATTCAGCAGCGGTCGCGAGCACGAATTCAATTTCCTGCTCCATGGCAATGGGTTCCAAAGTTGCAACAGATACCGGCGTATCTGTGGTTCCCACCAAAGTATGACCATGCCACGGAATCGCGAACAGAACACGCCCGTCGCTGGTATGTGGAACCAGGATGGCGCTGTTCCCTTGCAGGAAACTCGCGTCGAACACCAGATGAATGCCCTGGCTCGGAACAATCATTGGCTCCGCGGCAGGTTCAGCCTTCTGCCGAAGCGCATCGGTAAAGGCTCCGGTTGCGTTGACGACGACCTTTGCGGAGGCGCTAAGTTCCTTACCCGTCTCGACATCGCGGGCCGTGATTCCATTTACAAATCCCTGATCGTCCTTTGTGAGGCCCGTGACCTCCACATAGTTCAGCAATGTGGCACCTTGCTCATAGGCGGTCGCTGCCATGTGAATGAGCAACCGGGCGTCATCAAACTGTCCGTCGTAGTAGACAGCACCGCCGCGCAGACCTTCTGTCTTCAAGGTTGGCAGATGTTCCAACGTTTCTTCTTTGGAAAGAATGCGAGACGGCCCGAACCCATACTCTCCCGCGAGAAGCTGATAGAGCTTGAGGCCAACGCCGTAGAATGGGGCTTCCCACCAATCGTAGTTGGGCACGACGAAAGCCAAGTCCCGCACTAGATGTGGCGCATTTTGCAGCAACAGTCCGCGCTCTTTGAGCGCTTCCATGACTAAACCAATGTTGCCTTGCTCAAGGTAGCGTACTCCACCGTGGGCGAGCTTGGTGCTGCGGCTGGACGTGCCTTTACCAAAATCACTCTGTTCCAACAACAGGACATCGTAGCCGCGAGCTGCCGCATCAATGGCAACGCCGACCCCGGTGGCTCCGCCGCCCACGATAATCATGTCCCAGGCATGGGAATGGGTTTCGACGCGGCGCAACATTTCACTTCTATTCATGGTTGGATATTTGGGGAAGACCCCTTCAACGCATTGATCCCATTAGACGATAGTCGCGAACTTCAAAATGGCTGCGCCGATGCCGGCGGCCACCAATGGGCCAACGATCGGCACCCATGCGTAACCCCAATCTGAATTCCCTTTCCCGCTGATTGGAAGCAGAGCGTGCGCCACGCGGGGTCCAAAATCTCGCGCCGGATTCATCGCGTAGCCTGTCGGGCCGCCGAGACTCAAGCCCAGAGCCCAAACCAGAACTCCCCACAACCAAGGACCATAACCAGCGGGAAGTCCAGTGCTGGACACGGCCTTGCTGCCGAAGCTGAAGCCAACAACAATCAAGCACGTTGTAGCAATAATCTCGGTCAGCAAGTTCGCGGGCATATTGCGAATGGCGGGCGCAGTACTAAACACTGCAAGCTTCGCGCCAGCATCGGGCGTTTCTTTCCAATGCGGCAAATAGGTCAGCCAGACCAGACCTGCACCAACGAAAGCTCCGAGGAATTGCGCGGCGCAGAACGGTGCCAGGTTAGTCCAGTTTCCGGTCGCAACTGCTACGGCCAATGTGACGGCCGGATTGATGTTGGCTCCGGGACTCCCAAAGGCCATAGCGGTGAAGATTCCCGCCACCACGGCCATCCCCCAAGCGGTCGTAATCACGATCCAACCGGAATTCTCGCCTTTTGATTTTTTCAAAAGAACGTTTGCGACGACGCCGTCACCAAGTAGGATCAGCACCAGCGTACCCATAAACTCGCCTAACAATGGTCCATGCATTATGTAAAGGACTCCTTGGTTAGTTTTTCAGCCGGGCCAGACATGTCTATTCCACCCAATCAAATGAGCGCGTCACCGCTTTTTTCCAAAAATGATAGAGCCGTTCCCGAATCGCTTCTTCCATCATCGGATTCCATTGATGATCTACAGACCAGTTCGCCGAGAGTTCCTCAGTATCTTTAAAGAAGCCGACCGCCAGCCCTGCAGCATAGGCAGCGCCAAGAGCGGTAGTTTCCTGTACTGTGGGGCGAACCACGGGCTTGGCCAAGATGTCAGACTGGAATTGCATCAGCAGATCATTCATGACCATGCCACCGTCGGTGCGAAGGACATCCAAAGTGATCCCTGAGTCTTTGGCCATCGCATCCACCACCTCGCGCACCTGAAATGCGGTGGCTTCAAGGACGGCGCGAGCGATGTGTCCCTTGTTTACGTAGCGTGTCAGTCCGGCAATGACACCGCGTGCGTCATCTTTCCAGTACGGCGCATACAAACCCGAGAACGCAGGTACGAAATAGATGCCGCCGTTATCGTCAACAGTTCGAGCCAGTGACTCAACGTCGCAACTTTTCTCGATCAGACCAAGATTGTCGCGCAGCCACTGCACCAGCGCACCCGTGATTGCAACACTACCCTCCAGAGCGTAACAAGCAGGTTTCGTTCCGAACTTATACGCCAAAGTGGTCAACAAGCCAAACTTTGAGGGCACCGCTTTTTCACCGGTGTTCATTAGCATGAAACAACCGGTGCCGTACGTATTCTTAGCTTCGCCCGGCTTGAAGCAAGCCTGCCCAACAAGAGCGGCCTGCTGGTCGCCCAGATCACCGGCGATGGCAACTCCAGCCACAGAAGGGCGTTTGGCGGCACCGTACACTTCGCTGCTTGATACAATTTTCGGCAACATTTGAACCGGAATACCGAAGTCCCTAAGGATATCTTGATCCCATTGCAGCGTATTGAGATCCATCAACTGCGTGCGGCTGGCGTTGGTAACATCCGTGACATGGACGCCACCTTGCGTTCCGCCTGTAACATTCCAAATAAGAAACGTATCGATATTGCCAAACAGCAGATCGCCAGCTTCAGCCTGAGCGCGCGCGCCTGCAACTTCTTCCAGAATCCAGCGAATTTTGAGGCCGCTGAAATAAGTAGCCAAGGGCAAACCAGTCTTAGCGCGGTAGCGATCCTGGCCGCCATTCGCGGCAAACTCGGCCACGACGGAAGCTACACGGGTATCCTGCCAAACAATTGCGTTGTAAACGGGCTTGCCAGTCCTCTTGTGCCAAACGACTGTGGTTTCGCGCTGGTTGGTGATCCCAATCGCGGCCAGATCTTCCGGACGTAACCCGCGAGCTTCCATCGCCTCCTGAATCACGCCTTCGGTGCGTCGCCAAATTTCCTCGGGGTCATGTTCAACCCACCCCGGCTTAGGATAGATTTGCTCATGCTCCCGCTGAGCGGTGCTCACGATGCGGCCGGAACGATCGAACACAATAAAGCGTGAGCTTGTCGTTCCCTGATCAATTGCGCCGATATAGCTTGCCATCGTTCCTCCTTTACATCAGCAGCGCGAACTTCCGCGACTTCTAACAAAAAGCGAATGGTGAATACTAACCCATCGCCCTTATTTCCGACAGTTGAAGGAACAAATCTCTGTGGAACGCATCGCGAACATAGTCGCAGCCGCTGCGGCGCGTTGTGGTCGGCTCGACATCTTGGTGAACAATGCTGGCTGCAATGTCCGCGAACCAGCGCTGGACGTTGCGTGGGAAGACTGGAGTCTGATACTGGGCACGCACTTACGCGGGTAGCTTCTTCGTCGGCGCGAAACTGGTTCCCCCTCTAGCGCGACTCTGGGCCTTGGCTAGCCGGCTTTCTCCGACCGGTCAACTCACGAATTAATTTGACCTCCGCGCTGCGGTAAGGCTTTCCATCCGGATAAAGTACTTCGTGAAACCAGACTGCCGGCTCATCCAACAATGTAGGGGTGCCGCCAGGAATCCCAAGGATAGTAAGTTTGCGTCTTGCCCGGCACAAAGCCCCAATTGATCGCTCACACTTTATACTTTTTTGCCAGCGGCAATACCCTGTCGAACGTGCTGCCCGCGCCTCGATCCATATATTCCGTGCAGATCAGCGGGCGATTTAGCTTTTGGAAGAAGATCACTTCCCTTTCGAAGTTTTCCGGCCATCCATAGTTGTGAAAGGTGAGTACAACCGAATTCTCCAACTGAATTTGTTGGGTCTTCGTCGGCGTCGTTCCATTGTCGAAATCGGCAGATCGAGGAAACGCTGGCGGTTTGCGATATGGTTCGCGGTCACCAACGATCGCCAAAACAATTGTGGCTGTCGTTCGACGAGTGGAATGTCTGGTACCGGGCTCGCAGTGGCGACGCCGTGGACGGGCACGCGAAGGAGAAACCGCACCTTCTCGAAGAAGTTTATAACCTTGAGGATGCCCTCCTGGCCGGAGGATTGATCAATACGCTTGTGCGTCATGCTGGCAGAGTCAAGATCGCTTGCCTCGCTCAACTGGTGAACGTAGTCGCTCCTATCATGACTAATTCAAATGGATTGTATCGGCAGACAATCTACTATCCCTGCAGCTGGGGGCTGCATTTTGCGCGCGGCTCAGCGTTGGAAATTGCGGTCGAAGCTTCTTCAACCTACGAAGTGGCGGGTATGGGAGATGTTCCGCATCTGGACATAGCGGCGACCATCGACTCTGCGGGAGGTACGATTGCCGTTTCATTCCCAACCGTGACCTGAAGAACGCGCGGTCCGTAGAGCTCGCGTGGGAAGGTGGATCTCCCGGCAAATTCGAAAGCGCCTGGGTTCTCACGGGCAACGACTTGAAGGCAGTGAACGGCTTCGATGCGCCCGAGCGCGTAAAACCGGTCGCGGGAGCGAAGCCAGCCACGTCAAGTACGTCCACCAAAATCGACGTACCTCCACGCTCGTATTCGGTATACCAGTGGAGACTCTTTTAGGAATCTCTTCAGCGCCTCGTGAAACCTGTGGCATTGCAGGCCCCTAGCTTGCGCTTGCCTGGGCGCAAACACGCGAGACGTGGCGGATGCGGTTCCGGACAAGTATTTCAGGATTAGCGTGAAACCATCCGCCCCTATCGTTTCGCATTCATACTTGGAACTTGACTCGCCCGCTGCAAGCCAGTATTTCCATTATCGGCACAAGCCATCCTGGGCAGTGAGACTAGTTTTTGGTATCCGCTGAGCACGCTCTGGCCTACAAGCTTGCAAGCTTTCTCCAATATGGAGCTTGCTGTTTCGTCTCGCCAGGGGACATGTCGACTACAAACTGGTTGTCAGCGCGTTGTGAACAAGAGGTTGACCTCGTGCCAACAGCACTGCCTCCACTAGATCACGAGCGGCTTGCGTGATCTTCGCCAGATTTCCCTCTCGCAGCGCCGTTGCATCCACCAGCTCCCCACCAACTCCCAAGGCGAAAGCACCTGCCCGCAAGAAGTCGGCGGCATTGAATGCGTTCACGCCACCAGTAGGAATAAGCGCTGCGCCTGGAAAAGGCCCCTTCAGCGCCTTGAGATAGCTGGGACCACCCATGTTTCCGCACGGAAATATCTTGATTAGCTTTGCACAATTGTCCTGGGCATTCATCAGTTCGCTTGGCGTCAGCGCCCCGGGAATCGCGAGCTTGTCACAGGCACGGGCAACCGAGAGAACAGGGACTGAGAGGCCCGGGCTCACAATGAATTCTGCTCCGGCATCGATGCAGAGCTTCGCCTGCTCCGCCGACAGCACTGTGCCCGCCCCGACTAACAAGTCGTCCCCATACTGACGCGCAACGTCGCGAATGACAGCGGGTGCATTCGGTACGGTCATCGTTATCTCAACAACTGAAATACCACCCAGGCGAATTGCCTCAACAGCACGAATTGCTTCGCTATTACTGCTGGCGCGAACGACAGGTATGATTCCAACTTCTCCAATCCTGCGAACCACGTCATCGATTGTCATTGTTTACCGCCCTTGATCCCTTCGAGGAAATTGCATTCACCGTAAGATGCGCGAGGGTTGTCCCTTCATTTCTTGTAAGACTTCCTGCAAAGTCGCCATCGACGTATCGCCGGGAGTGGTCATTGCAAGTGCTCCGTGAGCGGCACCGCAGTCCACGGCCCATTGCGGCCCCTTCCCTGCCAGAAAGCCGTAGATCAATCCAGAGGCAAATGAATCGCCACCTCCCACACGATCGTAGATTTCCAGATTTTCCCGTACGCGCGCTTCCCGAAATTGGCCACCGCAGTAGCAGACGGCACCCCAGTCATTGAGGGTCGCCGTCCTGACATGGCGAAGGGTTGTCGCAACCGCTGAAAAATTTGGGAATTTCCCCACCGCCTCGCTAACTATCTCTCGAAAGCTGGCAACCATCCAGGAGAAGTTGTCGGAGCCGAAGTCCGAAAGATTCTCCTCTGTACCATTCCCCCTAAAACCCAACGCCGCTCCGAAATCTTCCTCGTTACCCAACATGACGTCCACGAACGGCGCCAACATTCGATTTACTTCCTGAGCCTTAGCTTTGCCGCCAGTTGATGTCCAAAGAGAGGGGCGATAGTTCAGGTCGTAGGAGACGATCACGCCTGCGCGCTTGGCCGCGTCCATCGCCTCGCGCGCTACGAGCGGCGCGGTCTCAGAGAGGGCGGCAAAGATGCCTCCTGTGTGAAACCAGCGAGCACCCTCTTTCGCGAAAATCGTCTGCCAGTCGATGTCACCCGGCTTCAGTTGTGACACCGCCGTCTGCCCACGGTCGGAACAACCAAGCGCGGGCCGGACGCCAAAACCTCGTTCCGTAAAATTCAAACCATTGCGCGCCGCACGGCCAATGCCGTCGTATTCAACCCATCGCACATGGCTCTGATTTACTCCGCCCTGCAGCATCAGATCCTCCAGCAAGTGACCCACAGGGTTGTCCGCAAGAGCAGTAACCACCGCAGTATCCAGTCCAAAACAACGCTTCAACCCGCGAGCCACGTTGTACTCGCCGCCGCCTTCCCAAACGCGAAACTCACGCGCGTTCGCGATACGGGTATCACCGGGATCCAGGCGGAGCATCACTTCACCCAAACTCACCAGATCCCAACGGCATTGCTCTTTTCGTTTGATTTTAAGAGTTGTCATAGGCTTGAATCCTCCAAACTTAAGACTCCTGCAACCGGCATCAGACAATTTTCCGGATTCACCATCAGCCACAAGAGCGCTCCCAAAGCGCACAACGCCGCCGCCACCAGAAATGAAGCGGTCCAACCAAAATGCGACGCAATCGCTGGCGTCAACGATGCGGTCACCATCCCTCCAAATTGCGCACCCATGTTCATAAAGCCAGAAACTGAACCCGATGAGGAGCCCGCCAGTCCGGCGCTGACAGACCAATACGAACTCTGTGCAAGATAAAGCGCACCTGCGCCCCCGGCCAGTACTACACTGGCCAGCCGTGCACTTGCAACTTGGGAACCAAGCGCAAGGAAGATCGCGGCCAGCCCGATAGAAACTGCCGCCATGCCACAGCGCCCGAAACGCGCTCCGCGCCATTTCGTGAGCCGGTCACTGAGGACTCCTCCCAGTGGACACGCCGCCGCCATCGCAAGAAAAGGCAGCATGGCATAGAATGCGCTCGCCTTCAGGTTCAACCCCCGAACCTTTCCGAGATAAATGTAGAACCAGCTAAAAAAAATCCAAGCTACGTAGCCATAACAAAAATAGCTTGCTGTCACCGCCCACACATCTTTGCTTTGTAGGACTCTTGACCATTGAATCAAGGGGCGCGCAGCGGTATCGGTAGGGGTCGAAGACAATTTTGCGCCCGGCAACACAAGTCCTGTGCGAATTGTTTCCTTCTCTGAAGCGTTTACATTCGGATGTTCACCCGGTGTATCGCGGGCCGCGACAAACCAAACTGCACCTGCAACAACGCCGATAATCGAGCACAGCCAGAACGAAGATCGCCAGCCGTAGTGCAGCATCACGTAAGTGATCAACGGTGGCGTGAGACCAGCTCCCGCGCCGACTCCTGCGAAAATCACTCCGTTAGCGGCTCCACGTTCTTGCAATGGAATCCACTGCGCGACAAATTGGTTGGACGCAGGATAAACGACCGCCTCTCCGGCACCCAAAAGAAAGCGGACCGACATTAGCCAGAAAACGGCGTGACCAATCCCCGTCGGCACGGTCGCGCTCAAAGCCGTGAAGGCGCCCCACCATAGGACGCCACCTGCCAACACTCGCCGGCACCCTACGCGATCCGCCAGTCTTCCGCCTATGGTTTGAAACAGCGCGTAGCCCGCCAGAAAGGCACTGAAAACATATCCGAGTTGAACGTTGCTCAGCCCATATGTCTCGGCAATCGAGGTACCTGCAATTGAGATGTTGACGCGATCCAGAAATGCGACCGCACTCAAAACAAAGAGCAGGAACACCAAAAACCAACGCACGTGACTCGACTTCTTATCAATCATTTAGTTCTGCTCTACACATGCGCGCGTAAGCGCCTCGCTGGATACGCGGCCACATCCGATCACTCTTGCCTGCCGCATACCCAAGCTCTCGTGATATCTGCAGACCTGCCTCCTGAATTAGCGGCGCCAGTTGTCGCACCCGCGCCACTGGCATTCGAACCACGGGTACGGTAATACTCAAGCTGGAGTGCACCTCTCCCTTGTGATCCCAGATTGGCGCCGCAATGCAGCGGATATGCAGTTCGTTCTCCTCCATGTCACAAGCATGTCCGTTCTTAAGAACCCGGAGAAGTTCGGTCCTTAATTCCTGAGGGCTGCCAATTGTATTTGGAGTCACGCGCTTGAGTTCTATTTGGCGCAATACTTCTTCCCGTTCCAGTTCCGACATATAGCCAAGCATCACTTTGCCAACGGCGGTGCAGTGTAAAGGAACCGAAGCGCCAATCCGCGAGTGAATACGAAGCGGCTCCGGCGAATCGATCTTTTCCACGTAGACAGCGGTGAGCCCGTGACGAACTGTCAGGTGAATGGTTTCGCGTGTCTGCTGATTCAAATTCAGAAGGTAGGGCAAACTAAGGCGGCGAACGTCCAGTTGACCGAGCGCAGCTTGGCCAACCGCAAAACACTCCAGTCCAAGATGGTAAACACCGGTCACCCCGCATTTCAAAAAACCTGCTGTCTCCAGATTCACCAGAAACCGATGTACTGTGCTAACGGGCAGGCCGGAAAGCTTGCCAACCTGCACGGCTGTCAGCCCGCGCTCGGACTGCTTGAACAATTGCAGCAGCTGGAGCCCGCGCTGTAACGCGGTGATGTTGTACTTACGCTTATTTGTCTCAGCCATGAACCCGCATTTCCCTTTATTGACATTCTTGATCGATGCGAAATCGTGAAAGTGTAAATCATCTAATGAAAACGATGAATTGCACCCCCATCTCAGAGGCGACCGAATTGTTTGACCGCTTCCTGAATCGACTTGAGCTTTTCAATGACCGGATACATGGAATGCTCCTTGAAATCCATTTGTTCAGCCAAAGCCAATACTTCGGCTGCACGGGCACGCGGTACAACGGCCACTCCGTCACCGTCCGCAACCACAATATCCCCAGGATTTACCGTTACTCCATCACATTGAATAGGAATTTGACTGCCGGCAAAGCGGTAGTGATGAACCGACGTGGAAGGTACAATCCCAGTCGCGTACACCGGGAACCCAATCTTGCGCAAATACGAGACATCCCGCACGCCGCCATCGATCACGGCGCCGGAATAGCCGCGAGCGGCCATCGCCGTGCCCATCAAACCGCCCATGCCAGCGATGTCGGCGCCGTCCTCAACCGACATCACATACACGGAATTCGGCGTGCCTTCATCAATCGCAGCCAGCATTCCGGCCAGCGCTGTGGGATCGCTATTGCCTTCGTCCTTTTTCAATTGCACTGTGCGCGCGGAACCCGCGAACTTCGTTGCGAAAATCGGCGTCATACGATGGCTCATATACATCCGCTTTCCAGTCAGTTGTTCCAGAGCGTCAGAGACGGAGGCCACTTCCACTCTGCGAAAAGCGGCAATCAACGAATTCTCATCCGAAACAGGGGAGCTAGCAGAAACCGATTGCAGCGCCAAAAAACACGCGCCGACAACAGCCATCCATAACATTGCGAACCACCCCGAACGAGCATAATTCGCGAGGTATCTCTGAGTTTTGTCCACGTTTTTCTCCTCGGCAAGATATTTCCGTTTACAATCCACGCGCGGACTGTAACACTGTTCGCGATTTACTGAAAGAACTAAATTCATTTTGTGCAAAAGGGCGTTCAAAAATGAAAACCTGAGTTAGACGTCTCCCACAGTTCGTATTGGCCATCCTGGTCGTGCTCGCTCTTGGACTAACCGTTACCCGACCTGCCACGCCCAGAAGCATAAGTCCATTAACCTTTCCGGGGGCAAGGGGCTTCCCTTTAGCGACGGGGTGGTGGTGGGGAAAACGCTGTATGTTGCAGGACAGGAAGGGTCGGACGATCAAGGCAAGTTGGCTGCGGGCGGTATCGCGGCGGAAACGAAAGCGGCGCTCGACAACATTCAAAAAGTAGTCAAAGCGGCAGGATTCGAAATGTTGGACATAGTCTTCGTGACCTTGTATTTAGCGGACATCCACGAGTTCGGAGATATGAACAGGGTCTATAGAGAGGTCATGCCCGACCCCAAGCTAGCGCGCGCGACCATTCAGGCAGCGGCCTTGATCAACAGCGCTCGCGTTGAAATCTCCGCCATCGCTGTGAAGCAGAAGTAGGAGACTAAGGCTCTTCCCTTTTAATTTCAAAGACGCTCGATGCTTTCATTCGCCGAAAACATGGACGCGATTGTGAAAATCTGGTTGACAGGCGATTCATTTGGGGTGTATCAGGGTGACTTAGCTTTTTTTACTGCTTTTTACGAATACCTTCGAATTTCGCCCTGCGCGAGATTGTGAAGCAAGCGGTTTTCAACAAGAATATTGGGGGTTGTAGATGTCTATTTCGCTTCGAAACTTTCGAAAATGGTTGCTAGTAGCCTCGGCTCTCTTTCTTCTGACTTTGGGGATTAACACCCCTATTGCTGCGCAGTCCACGTATACCGCCCAACTAACCGGCGTGGTGAGTGATACTTCGGGCGCGGTAATACCGGGAGCAAAGGTGACGCTGACCGATGAGGCCACGAATGTAGCGTCCAATAGATCAACCAATGATCGCGGAATCTATGTGTTCACTGGAATCCGGCCCGCATCGTACTCGATTCGCGTTGAGGCACCGAACCTGGCGACGCAGGAGCGCAGGAACTTAACTCTGGCGGTAAGCCAGCAGGCGACGCTGAACTTCGCGCTATCGCCAGCCAGCTTCAATGTAAGCGTCACGGTCACGGAACAGGCTGCTCTGCTGGATACCGGGAATGCCACCCTCGGCTCCGATGTCACGAATGAGTATGTTCGCGACATCCCTCTGAATAACCGAAGCATGTTCGGGTTGGTCTTCCTAGCTGGAGGCGTCACGGAAACGGCTGGCCAGGGAACCAGCGATTCCTACCCGCAAGGAACGAACTTCGTATCCAACGGCCAGCGCAACGCAACGGCGGAGATACGCGTTGACGGTGCCCTCACGAGCGCGCCGGAACAAGGCGAAGGCGCGACTACGAACACGTATTACCAGCCATCCGTCGAGATCGTGCAGGAATTCAAAGTAGAGAACAATAGCTTTTCCGCAGAGTACGGCAATAACGGTGGAACGGTTGTGAACATCGTCCTGAAAGAAGGAGCCAACAAGTTCCACGGCAGCGGTTGGTGGTTTGGCCAGCGTCCCGAACTCGACGCCAATGAATTCTTCCGCAACGGGCAAGGGATTCCGAGGCCAGACCATTTGCGAGATCAGTATGGGTTTTCGCTCGGGGGACCGATCAAGAGAGATAAGACGTTTTTCTTTGTGGATTTCGAAGCGCTGCGGCAGAATGATCCCGTGAAAATTGACGCTTTCGTGCCGACCGTTCTTGAGCGCACTGGAGACTTCCGTAACTCGCTACAGCCTATTTTCAATCCGTTCAACGTAGACACGTCTGGCAATCGCGCCAATTTTACGGTTCCCAACCTCATCGATTCGGGGTTGATCGATACAATTGGGCAGAAAATCATAAATCTGTATCCCATGCCGACAGATTTAACCGCTCCGCTCGTTCTGCCGAATTATCACAATTCGATCATAAGCAAGATTACGGGTTACCAATTCGACGTCAAAGTCGATCACCACTTCAGTGAAAAAAACCATCTTTCCGGTCGCTATAGCAGGGTCCATGCCCTGAATACCGTACCCACCATCTTTGGGGACGGTGATTTCAACGACGGATTAAGCAGCATTACCAACGTGCAAAACGCATCACTCGAAGAGAATTGGAATCCGACGCCGAACGTTGTCCTCACCAGTCGCTTCGCGCTGGATCGCGCATTTGCTCCAGTGACGGAGAACTACACCAAGTACAGTACGGTATTCGACCAGCCAGGCGACGCCATTTTGGGGCAGGCTAACCACCTCAGCCGTTTCCCTGTGATTCAGTTGGACAATAACGCGACTTCCCTGTTCAACCAATGCTGCACAGACACGGGTTTTGCCCACACCCTTTACTCGTATAGTTCTGCTTTGTCCTGGGCAAGGGGACGACAAATCTGGAAAATCGGCGGTGAGCAGCGGCTCTTTTATAACAACTTCTCCCAGCCCGGCAATCCCACAGGTTTCTTTCACTTCGGGCAGGGTGTGACGGAACAGGTTGTGGGCGGCGGCGATTCCACTCAGGGAAACTCATTTGCGAGCCTGCTGCTCGGCTACGGCGATAACGAGTCAAGCCTTTTCTCTGGCAGATCTGTGGCCAACAAATCGAAGGAGACGGCGCTCTATTTCCAGGACGACTGGAAGGTAAGCTCCAAACTTACGATCAACCTGGGACTACGTTACGAATGGAGCACTCCGTATTCAGAGCGGAACAATTTTTTGCAGTTCAGCAACTTCAAAGGTGATAGCGGCATTGCTGTCCCAATCAACGTTACGGACCCAAATGTCCCGAGTGTAGTCCTGGTCAATCGCACGGGGAACCTTCCTGGTTCCACGGAGTTCCTGACTTCCAGCCGCCGCAACCTCCCTGTGGACAGAAACAATTGGGCGCCACGCCTCGGTTTCGCCTACTCGGTGGGATCGAACACGGTGGTCCGCGGCGGCGCTGGAATCTATTACGGATTGAACATAGCCACCAATTTTCAATCTCCAGGCACGACTTTTGGAAACACGAATTCGATTCCCTTTACGAACGACAATTTTCAGACCAGAAGCGCCACGCTCGCGAATCCATTTCCGCTGGGATATGCCTTTCCGCAGGGGAATACCTATGGGAAGGCCGCTCTATGGGGTCTCTCGAATAACAATAGTCTAGGCGTAACCTCAGCTCGGAACGCAGAGATTTACCAGTGGAACATTGGGGCTCAGCATCTTTTCTCTGGCGGAATCACGATTGGCGCCGACTACTCAGCGAGCCGAAGCAAACATTTGCCTTTTAGTTCGTTTTCGGGCACAGCCAATCGCAACTTTCTGCCGTCTTCCATACGCAAGCAGATCGTCGCGGACTACAACGCCTGCGGCGCTGCCCCCCCCTGCACAACTCCGACAGACACGCTCAACAATTTGGCGGATAATCCGTTCCAACCTTTGTTCGATGTCACTAACCCAAATCATGTTTTCAACGAGCCATCTTCGATCTATAACAACGCCCAGATACCCCTGATCAATTTATTGCATCCATTTCCACAATTCGACGGGGCATTTTCTGGACTTACCCTGCTCGCGGCAAGCGCCAGCTACAATTCATTACAAGTGCGTTTCCAAAAACGTCCGAGTCACTACGTCAGTTTTGAAGGCAATTACACGTACTCCAAAGCTGTAGACGACTCATCGGCTGGCGCAAATTCATTTATTACGACTAGCTTGAGTTCGGGAAACCCCCAAGAATTTGACAACCTCAAGGCCGAAAAATCCATTAGCGCAAACGATGCAACGCACCGCATGGTTCTAGCCACAGTTTTCGACCTGCCAGTGGGCCGAGGTCTATGGATTGGGAAAGATATGAACCGGGCTCTGGATGCGTTTGTTGGCGGATGGGCTCTTTCCACCATCCTGACGTTCCAGACAGGCACGCCGATTTCAATTGGGCTGTCGTCGCCTCAACTGGCCGACGGAACCCAACGGCCCAACGTAATATGCCCCCAGGTTTCTTCGGGCGTCAGCTACCACCAAGCGGCGGAAGCTAACCTCGTCGGAACGGGAAATCTGTCAGTTTTCAATCCCGCCTGCTTCGCCGCTCCCGGAGACCAGGTAGCTGGAAACGCACCGCGGTACTTTTCCAACCTCCGCAGCCAGGGGGTTCATAACCTGGACCTTTCGCTCAGCAAGGAATTTTCCATACGGGAGAGCATGAAGCTCCAGATTCGAGGAGAGTTCTTCAACTTTACTAACACTCCGCGATTCGGCCTTCCGGATACGCTCTCGGGCAGCACGACTTTTGGGCAAGTCTCCTCGACCATTAACACTCCACGACACACCCAGTTCGGCGTACGCTTCCAGTTCTAGACAGCCGGACGATGAGATGCCGCGTGTTCGTGAAAACTATTTGGAACCGGAGATGTCGACGTATGAAGCTTTCATCGATTTTCTATTCGCTAACACTTGTATGCGGCATGTGGGCCACTGCCGCAGGGCAGGAGGCGCAGCAAAATTGGACGCACACTGTGCGCATTGCTGCGTTCGGACTGGATCGCAACAAGACCGATCAGATCGTACGCCAAGCGCAAGCCGATCATGTTTTCGGCATTGAAGTTGACAACGATATTCCCGGACGCTACGAAAGCTACCTTGACCCTACAGCAAAACTAAAAGCCATTCGCTCTGTGGCGGAAGAAGCGCACAAGGCCAAAAATAGGGCGTTTGTGTATATCGCTGGCACGGAATGCATCACGGCTAATGCTGAGAAGTCCGCGCATTCAGTCTTTAAAGATCACCCCGACTGGTTGCAAAGAAAGATCACAGGAGAGCCAGCGTCATTTTCTTCCGGAGCGGCATTCTGGATCAGTCCGGGTGACGAGGATGTATGGATCAGTCCCTATGCGAAAGAGTGGCGCAAGCAGTACATGCAGCGCGTCCGCGAAATCGCCGGCACGGGCATTGACGGAATCTACGTAGACATCCCCTACTGGATGACGCATTTCGACGGCTGGGAGCAGAGTTGGGCAAGCTTCGACGACTACACGGTTGCTGCGTTTCGGGAAAAGACTGGTCTAGACGCCAAGAAGGATTTGAAGCTGGGCGATTTCCAGGACGTGAATTTCCGTAAGTGGATTGACTTCCGTATTGAGACCATGACTGATTTTGTGCGGGAAATTCGTGAGAATGCCCGTGCCGTGAATCCAGAGATTATGATCATTCCGGAAATCTATCCGGGCATTGAGGAAGAAGCTACGCGCGTAGGCGCTGACGTCTATGAAATGTATAACGTTGTGGACGTCATCGCACACGAGTATGAGTTCGGCAACGGTGAGCACATGGCTGCCTCGCGCTCACAGATCGATTGGTTCTTGTACCAGGCGGGAATGTTAACTTTTCGGGCTTTCGCCCAAGGCAAGGCCACGTGGATTCTGAACTACTCGTGGGACGGTGAGAAAGGCGTTAGCGCGCCGGAGCCCATGAAGAATCTCGCCAACTCCATCGTGATGGCAGGAGCGAATTTCTGGGATGCGCCAGGGCATTCAATGGCTGGGACGAATGATGAAGCAACGCGGAAACAGATTTTCGAGTGGATCGCCAACAACGAAAAAGCCCTGTATTCGCCGCGTACGCCACTGCATTCTTCTGTGGGCGTGTATTTCTCCCCAAAGAGTCGCGACTACAATCCAAAGACTTTTCTTCCGTCTTATCGAGGCCTGTTAGTCCTACTTATCCAGCAGCATCGGGCGGTGCAAGTGGTTACGCCGAGAACGCTTGCTGACTTTCAGGGCGATGCCCTCGTTCTGCCGAGCGTGAGCGTGCTGAGCGACACCGAGAAGCTGGAATTGAAAGCATTCGTCGATCATGGTGGACGAGTAATCGTGTTGGGAGAGGATTCTTCCGGCCTTCCGCAGTCGCCCAAAAAGCTAGTCTTGCCGGCCGATCCGGCGCAAAGATACTACCAGTCACTGGTAAGTGATTTCGCGGCCGGCTCCGCAAGCCCTTCCCAAGAGTTGTTAACCGCATTAGGTGCGAATAACGGCATCCAGTTCGACGCTCCGCCGACTGTGGCCGCGAACTTCGCGATGTCGAACGGAACTCTGCACGTTTACCTTGCTAATTTCGGTGGACTGGTCCCCGGCAAGGTTGCTGTTCCAACTCCAGTAAACGATATCCATCTGCGGATTCCGGCTGCGATGGGAGATTCTCTGACGTATCTTCCCTTCCTCGGCAAGCCGCGCGTTGTGGCTGGAGTAAAACGTGGAGATTTGCTGGAGTTCACGCTGCCTCCGCTGGAGCGGGGCGCCGTGGCGTCGGTCACGACAACGGCGCAGGTTACGGGACAGCACTAGCGGAAATTGAAAATGGCTTTTGCGCTAGACTGGTCGTCATCCGGCCATCTACCGAAGGAAAACGTGGAATGCTGCGAAACAGACCAACTCGATCATTCTGCTTCTTCGGCTTCGTAAGAGCGGGCATCGTCCTTGCCATAGTCGCGGTGTTGCCGAGCGTGGCTGGATCGCAAACTTCAATCTTAAAAGCTCACGTTAACCGAGCCGCCAACACCAACAGGAAGACTCTGTTCGAGTCTTCCTGTGCAGTCTGTCACGGACTTGATGGTGGCGGCGGCGAACATGCGCCAAATATCGGCCGCGCATCCGCCGCAAAATCATTGACTGACTCGGATCTTAGCCACATTCTCCATGCTGGAATCCCTGGCAAGGGCATGCCAGCATTCAATGCGCTAGGCGATCTTAAAATCCGTTCCATCCTCTCCTATTTGCATTTCCTCCAGGCCACAACTGAAGCTCGAGCTGACACCGGAGATCCCAGGCAAGGCAAAGAAGTTTTTTTGGGCAAGGGTCAGTGTGCCGATTGCCACGCGATGGGGGGCAATGGGCACTTCCTATCTACAGACCTCAGCGATTACGCCTACGATCACAACGCCGATGACATTCGTGCAATGATCGTCAATTCAAGAGAACAAGAAGCGGCGCCGCATATTTTGGCCAGCGTCGCAACCAACGCAGGCCAGCACTTCTCCGGCCTGATTCGTAATGAAAACACTTCTTCTCTTCAATTGCAGGACGCGGAGGGACAGTTTTATTTATTCATAAAATCCGACCTGAGCTCCACTGAGCGCTCACCGGCACCTTCCATGCCAACGGATTACAAGCAGAAGTTAAGCTCAACCGAAATTGAGGACCTCGTGAGTTACATCGTTCACGAGTCCTCGATTCCGAAAGTTGCGGACTCACAACCGTCCGCTCGCAAGAAAAACGGTCGGAAATTGAGTAAGAATTTGGGTATAGGACTCAAGAAGAGGCGCACAGCCAGTCGTTGCACCAAGTGTCAAAAGAACAATTTCAATTCTCACAACGGAGGCTTCTCAAATGCCAGTCCTGCCTGATTTCAGTCGGCGAAATTTCGTCCGGCTAGCGGCCGCAGCGCCACTCCTCAGTCAAATCGCCGCCAAGAACCTGTTCGCCACTGCTGCAGCCGCAGTCGGCAAAGATCCGCACGAGAACGTCTACTCTAGGCTCGGCGTAAAGACGGTCATCAATTGCCGAGGGACGTGGACCTACCTCAGCGGCTCCTTGGAATTTCCTGAAGTTCAGGCGGCCCAGCGAGAAGCATCGGAATATTTCGTCAACATGTTCGAACTACAACATGCGGCTAGCCGACGACTTGCGGAGTTGACGGGCGCCGAAGCTGGCATGGTAACTTCGGGTGCGGCTGGAGCCATGGCGTCAGCAACGGCGGCATGTATGGCCGGAAGCAATTCAAAATTTATCTGGCAGCTTCCAGATACTACCGGCATGAAGCATGAAGTCATTATGGTTGGAGGTAGAAGCGCCTTTGACAATGCCATCCGACTGACAGGGGCTAAACTCGTTTTGGTCAAAACGCCGCAAGAGCTTGCCGATGCCATCAACCCGAACACGGCCATGATTTACACCACTGACCTGGGCGAAGATTTAGAAAAAGAAAATGCAGTCGCAAAGAAGCACCAGATTCCAATGCTTTTGGATGACGCTGCCGGAATTCCTCCCATCGACAACATCAAGCTCTATGCGAAGCTTGGTTTGGACATGTACGCTTTTTCCGGTGGCAAAGGACTTCGCGGACCACAGTGCAGCGGTCTCCTGTTAGGCCGGAAAGACCTGATTGAGGCAGCCATGTTGAACACCAGCCCGTGGGAGGGCTCCGTCTGCCGTGCCATGAAAGTTGGTAAGGAAGAAATTATCGGCATTCTCACAGCGGTTGAGACCTGGCTGAAAACGGATCTGAATGTACTCAACAAAGAATGGTCGGCTCGCGTTGAACGCATTGAAACACTCGTCAAGACTGTTCCTGATGTAGGAACAGATATCTCGATTCCTACGGACGGTAATCGTTACCCTACGCTCCATATTTCATGGGATGAGGAAAAGTGGGGATATACGGTAAAAGACTGCGTGCAAGCGCTGCGCGCTGGCGACCCAGTCATCGAAGTAGCTGGTGCGGACAATCCCAGCATTGTTCCTGCTGTCCGCGAAGGAAATCCAAAGCCAGACAGTAAAGAACCGAAAAAACGGGGCAAACTTGAGCTTGTGTCGTCCACCATTCAACCTCACGAAGTACTGATTGTGGGGCAGCGTCTCCGCGAACTCTTAGGCGCTGCTCGGAAAAAAGCGCTGGCTGCGTCTTGATTGGGAGCGTTGCTAAACTAGGAGGGAGACCATTGAACATGCCTCAATGCTTTTTCGGCATTGTTTTGCTAATGGTGACTATCGCTCACGCTCAGGTGCGCCCGGCTGAAACTGCGCCCGGTGCAAAGCCCGGTGGCTTAAAATGCTCAGCAGTTGAGGCGGATGGCTATCTTTACCTGGGCGGACAAAGCGCTAATCGGCCCGACGGCAGCGTGCCCAACAGTTTTAGTGAACAAGCGGCCCGGGCTCTTGAAAATGTAAAAACAATTGTCGAGGCTTCCGGCTTAACCATGGAGCATGTCGTTTACATCCAGGTCTACCTTGAGGATGTGAACAACTACTCCGCCTTTTCCGCAGTGTTGAAGAAATATTTCCCGAATGTTCCGCCAGCGGGAGCTGTGCTGGGCGTTTCGAAACTTCCCCGCCCCGCCATTCAGATCAATGCCGTTGCCGTTCGCGATCTTGCGGGACGCAAGGCGGTCATTCCCGCAAATTACAAGTTAGACGAACCATTCTCACCAGGAATTTTGACGCATGATCGTTTGTTTGTTTCAGCAATGCAAGGAAGAGACTTCCAAAGCGGAAAGATTGCCGATGAGCCAGCGGCACAAACGGATCTCGCCCTGGATGGGCTGAAGGCTGTAGCCGAAGCGGCTGGACTCACCATGAAACACTATGTCTTCGTGAATCCCTATTTGACGGAAAACATATCTTACAAGGTCATGAATGAACGCTACGCTCGCCGCTTTGAATTTGGCAACACGCCGGGGCGAGCCACCATCGAAGTGACCGCATTGCCGCAACAAGCGCAAATTGAATACACTGGCGTAGCAGTGCGCGACTTAAGCCTTCGCCGCTCCATCCGCCCTAAGAATATGCCGCCAAGCCCCACCGCTAGCCCGTGCGTCTTCGCGAGCGCAACATTGTACTGCTCCGCGAAAAGCGGATTTATTCCAGGCCCTCACGGCGGAGTTTTCGGCCACACGACTGCCGCGCAACTGCGACAAACCATGCGCAATCAACTCGACAACCTGGAAGAAGCGGACATGGATTTCAATCAGGTAGTCAGCACAACAATTTATGTGGATGACTTTGCCGACAACGCCGCATTTAGCAAAGTGTATTCGGAATATTTCCAGGATGGCCTGCCGGTTCAGACGCTGGTGCAGCAACTTCCCTCCTCTGATCGCGCACCTGACGCGGACGGGCACTATCCAGACTTAGAACAAATGTCGCTGATTGCGGTAAAGAAGTTCAAAATGACAAATAGCAAGGCGTGCCAATGAGTAAGCGGATCGCATACTGTAGCCTGAGCCACCTGTTGATGTTGTTTCTCGCGGGACTTGTGCAATCTGATCTACAAGCGCAGCAGCCGCATTCCGCCACAACCGGCGCTACCTGCAAGGTCGAAGCCCTGAACTATAAAGGCTGGGACGCGCAACAGGTTTCCAACCCGTGGGTGAAGCTGGTTTTTGTGCCGCAAAACGGCGGACGGCTTATGCAGGTCATCTTCGATGAGCACCCCTTTTTGTTCGTAAACCCCCAATATGCAGGAAAGTATCTTCCGCCTTCGAACACGGAATGGTTTAACTACGGCGGCGACAAGTTATGGGTGCTCCCCGAAGGAAGCGACGATGAACAACATTGGGTGGGCAACTCTGATGTGTTAGACGATAGTCCATTCGTCTTCCGCGTTCTTTCGCAGGGACAAGAGTGTGAAGTCTCTTTGACAGGGCCCGCGGACCCGCTGACCGGGTTGCAATTTACACGCACCGTCCATCTCGACGCGGACTCTCCTCGCATTCGATTTCATTCGCTGTTTGCCAACGCGAGTAACCATCCGATTGAGTGGTCGGTGCAATCGGTAACTCAGTACGACACGGCGGATGCAAAGGATCCTTCCCACCACAACAAAAACATTTGGGGGTTCAGCGGCGCCAATCCGACGAGTAGTTATCTCAATCGCTATCACGTGAGATTCGGACCCGCTGAAAACCCCGCCGCCAAGGTACGAGAAAGCGGCATTTTTTCCATACACTATGTTCCCTTGGCAGCGGAGTTATGGCTGGATTCTAAAGACGGCTGGCTCGCGGTCGTCGACGGCGCTAGCCAATATGCCATGGTTGAGCGCTTTCGATACGACGACACCAAGCCGTACCCGGGAAAGGCGTCCGTCATATTTTGGACGAACGGACCGGAGCTCCATCAATCTGCGGACGGCACATTTACCTTAAGGCGCCCTGGAAAAGACGAGACACCGTTTTATATGGAAGCGGAGCTGAATTCTCCCTTGGTGAAGCTCTTCCCCGGCGAATCCCAAAGTTTTGAGACGGAGTGGTTTCCGACGCGCGCCGACAATACTCTTCAAGGTGTAAAGGACCCGGGAGTAGTCCTCAAGCCTTTGCACGCCGCGGATGGCAGTGGCGGAAAGATTGAGATCACCGGAACGTTCGGAGTTTTCTTCCCCGGAAAACTCGTCGCATATTTTTACGGCGCACACGGGGCAGCCATGGGGACGGAGCCTCTCACGGAAGTAGACCCTCGGAAGGTCGTCTCTTTGCAAATCTCATCAGCGTTCCGAGGGCACCCTGGACGGCTCTCGCTCCATCTGATCGATCCAAACGGATTGGATTACGGGTCGCTGGGAGAAGTAGCGATTGAAGGCTCGGACCGTTCGCAATGAAAATGCATTTCTTCCACAAAGCATTCGCGCTGATATATCTTGCTTTTGCGCTCGATTCGTCCGCTCCGTCGACAGATGCACAAGAACATCCAGCAACCGCAAACACGGTTGAAGTGAGCAAGAAAGATACTGCTCACGAAAGAGCTGGCAGTAACTGGACTTCGTACCACGGAGACTACACCGGTCAGCGGTACAGCAGCTTAAGCGGTATCAACACAGCGAATGTTGCACGGCTTCGAGCTGCATGGATTTTCCATGCCGATAACTCCTCAAGGTTGGAACTTACTCCGGTGGTCTATAACGGCGTGATGTATATAACCGCCGCAAACAACCTCACCGCTTTGGACGCGCGCACGGGTCGAGAACTATGGAAGCACGTGCGTCCTGTCACCAGCGGTCTGCTCGATGACGCAGCCGCGCATAAGAATCGCGGAGTAGGACTCTGGCGAAATCACGTCTACATGGAGACGGACAACGCGCACTTGCTTTGTCTGGATCAGCGCTCTGGTCGGGTACTTTGGGACGTAACGTATGCAGACTCCACGAAAGGCTACGGCGCCACCAGTGCCCCACTCGTAGTCAAGGACGAAGTCGTTGTGGGCACTTCAGGCGGCGACAGCGGAGTGCGCGGCTTCCTCGCGGCTTACGATGCGGCAACAGGCGAAATGCGCTGGAAATTCTGGACGATTCCAGCTCCCGGCGAGCATGGTTCGTCGAGTTGGCCTGGAGACGCCTACCTCCATGGTGGAGGCACAACGTGGATGCCTGGCACCTATGATCCAGGATCGAACACTCTGTATTGGGTGACAAGCAACCCAGGCCCCGACTTCGTAGGAGACGTGCGCCCCGGAGATGACTTGTACACGGATTGCGTCTTAGCTTTGAACGTCGATACAGGAGCGCTGAAATGGTATTTCCAGTTCACTCCGCACGACCTGTACGACTACGACGCCAACGAAACGCCCGTACTGATTGATGTGGATGAACACGGGGAGAGCCGCAAAATGCTCGTGCAGGCCAACCGCAACGGCTTCCTGTACATTCTGGATCGGACAAACGGAAAATTCCTGAAGGCAACCCGCTTCTTGAACGAACTGACTTGGGCCAAAGGAATCGATGCATCCGGCCGGCCGATTCTGTCTGGGCAAGTTCCAACGCCAGAGGGTACCCGAATTTGTCCCGGCATCGACAGCGCCACAAATTGGTATTCACCTTCGTACAGCCCGCAAACTGGAATGTTTTATTTTCTAGCGTTGGAGAATTGCAACATTTTCTTTTCGAAACAAACAAAATACTCGGAAGGGGAGACTTACTATTCCACGGGTACGAAGCAAATTCACACGGAAGAGCAGAAGAAGATTCTTTTGGCTTATAGCATCCCCGATGGAACACTCGCTTGGGGCAACCCCCAAGTTGGAAAAGGTACTTCTTGGGCAGGAACGCTAGCCACTGCCGGCGGCGTTGTGTTTTTTGGGGACGACTCTGGGTCGTTTGCAGCCGTTGATGCACGCACAGGTCATCCGCTGTGGGATTTCAACACCGGCCAAACCATCCGTGCTTCTCCGATGAGTTATGAGGTGGACGGAGTGCAATATTTGGCGGTTGCTGCGGGAAGCAACGTCCTTGCCTTTTCCCTACCGCACTAAGCAATTCATCTCGGCGAGCTGCACAATCAATTCCGACTAAGTGTTTTCACGCGCTGTTGTCGCGAGTTGAATCAGTTTGGGCAAGACGTCTCCGAACCGCGAATCAGCAGTCGACTGCCCGGAATCGTAATAGATTCGCTGGTAACAGTCATACAACTCGCTCGGTGGCCCATGGATGGCGATAAACGGTTCCTGGCGGATCGCCGACAGAGGGGTCGTCTTTCGGAAGAACGTTCGCGTCGTTCGGATCATTGCCCGTGACATTCGTTGGCGTAGAACAGGAATTTCCGTATCCCGCAAACAGGCACCTAACGCGGAAACCAGAAACAAGATCGTGATTCGACGGCTTGTGAACATGGCTGCGGATCCGGAATATTGTGATTCATTCTGTCCAGCGAAATGACTCCTTAAGCAAGAACATACAACTTTCGGCCTGCCAGAAGCGGATGCAGAAAGTTCCGCTGGAACGACGTCCAAACGGCCTTTGAACCACACGCTTCTGCCTTGGTATACCTCGAAGAATCCCCTGCCAAGTTTAACGATTACCCAATTTTACCAGCGCTTTCGCCAGAAATCATAGCCTCTTGTTTCGTACAAACAATTTGATCACGCCTTGGGTAGCAGACTATTTTTGGTAGACTCCACACATCCTGAAGGACGCGAGGAGTGGCACATGGAGAACAAACTCAACCCGAAACTTTTGTTGGCAGCTTTAGGCGGGAACCATTTCGATGGGCACCGGCAAATCACTTGCACGACTTGTCACAAAGGCACAACCAATCCGGTCAGTGTTCCTGCCATTCTGGCTGAAGACGCTGTGGAGCTACCGAAGGGAAAGGAAAACAACAACCCGCACAGGAAGCAAAAGAACCGGACGAGCCGCCGCCAAGGCTGCTGCAAATGTGGTTCTCGACAAGTACCTTCTTGCCCTGGGTGGCGAGGCAGCACTCCAGAAAATCAAAACGCGGGTTGCGGAAGGTATAGCCGAGTTGGGACGCGGGCGGCAGTTCCCGATCAATATTTACAGCAAAGGCCCCGACAAACGCATCTCTGTGATGCATCTTCCGAATGGAGATAGCATCACCGCTTTCGATGGAACTGCCGGTTGGCTGAGCAACCCCGGCCATCCAATCCGCCTCATGAACCGTTCGGAAACAGATGCGGCCCGGCTCGACGCAAACCTCTACCTCGCCGCCCAGTTGCGGAATATTTTCGAAGATTTCAGAAGCGCCGCGCCGGAAACAATTGGCGGTCACAACGTGAATGTCGTGCTCGGGCGGCGCAAAGAACAGCCAACCATGAAGTTCTACTTCGACCAGCAATCAGGACTACTCGTACGTATCCTTCGCTACGCCGAAACTCCTCTGGGCCTAAACCCCATGCAAATCGACTTTGCGGACTATCGGGATGCTAACGGAATCAAAACTCCCTTCCGTTGGACAATTGCGCGGCCAGCAGGCAAGTTCACCGTGCAGATGGACCAGATGCAACAGAATATTCCGGTAGATGATTCGAAGTTCCAGCAGCCAGCGCCGAATGCTCCGTGACGCGGTCCATTGTGGCTGATTTCAGGATACCGCCGTGGCAAATGAAGAACAGAAGAATGCAGACCGAAGAAACGTCGTCCGCAGTGAGGCCCAAACTGCCTCTGCCAGCAATTCCGCTCAGCACAAGCTCTAACTCGATGCGGCAAGTAAATTTTGTCTCTCCGTAGTGTTCGCCCGAGTTGCGCGCCTCTGAATCTTGAATTTGCTCGACACGCTTTCGGCCACACCCACTGGTGGGTGAACACCGCCCTGCCCCTGAACTCAGTAACCGTACCGCCCGCCTCTGCTAACGGTACGACTTTTAGCAAGCAAAAGGTCGAGATGACACTCAACTACGACGCTCCTCAGAGAATCAAGCTCTATCAGTTTGATCTCCTGCATCATGACGTGGCGGTTTATTCGGTACACTAGACAGAAGTTTTCATAATGCCCGATCCACCGCGCCCGCGCTGCCTAACTTGTTCAGGCAGCGCGGGAGTGTTTTCACTTACCGAGTGGGCGAGGCACCGCCCACCGTCGCAGGCGGGGCCCGATCTGGTTTGACCCTGGCGCTGCGGCGCAGACTGTCGTGGCTCGCGCTGACCGGCACTGCGGTAGGCGTATTTATCGTTGTTTAGGCAGTGGTAGCTTCTTCTTCTTCGCGCTGCATGATGGATACTGCGTCCCGTTCACCTGCTGCTGGTGGAAGCGCTACGGACGCAGTCAGGCATAGGAATCGAGGATATGTGGATAAATCTTTGCGACAAACAATCACTGCCTCAATGGCTCGGGCATTCACGCGCTGGCCGCTGCTCGGACGCCTCTGGAGTAAGATGGCGCATGTCGAGGTGAGCTCGGATGTCCCTTGGACGCCAATGCACCAGCCACTGTCCGGCTGCCGTGTCTGCCTGATTACCACCGGCGGCTTGCACCTGAAGACGGATCAGCCCTTTAACATGGACGACCCGCAGGGAGATCCCAGCTTTCGGATGATTTCTGCCCATGCCAGACAACAGGACCTCACCATCACACACAATTACTACAATCACGACGACGCTGATCGTGACTTCAACATGTTGCTGCCTCTGGACCGGGTCAATGAATTGGTCGCCGCGGGCGTCCTTGGAGGCGTAACTCCGACGCACTATTCCTTCATGGGCCACATTGACGGACCTCACGTCGCCTCGCTAGAAACAGAGGTTCTTCCCGCGCTCTTGAAACGGATCCAACCGGAACGACCTGACATCGTGCTCCTCACTCCTGCTTGAGGGCTTTGCAATCGGTCCGTGGGACTGATCCAGCGCGGCATTGAAGCGGCCGGCATTTCGACGGTCTCCATCTCGATCCTCCGAGATATCACGGAGAAGGTAAAGCCGCCACGAGCGCTGTTCCTGCGCTGGCCCTTTGGCCATCCTCTAGGAGAAGCTGACAATGTGGCCCAGCAGCTAACCGTGCTGCGCGATGCTTTTCGTTTTCTCTATAAAGCCCGTCCCGGCGAAATTCGCGATCTGCCCTACCCGTGGAGACGCCAAAAATACCCCATGCCTGTAGCGTGGGATTCTGAGGAATTGCGTTAGCCGGTCCTCGGCGACGACGGAGAATTCCGAGCCCAGTCCATCATCGGTCGCGATGGAAAGAACCCTATCGTGGTAAGGAACAACACGACATGGGCGATCGATGATGCGATCAAGGGACAGACTTCCCTTTTCAAGTACCACTACGGGCGCAACCAGTTTGGGTTTACGGGGACGAACAGCAATCAAGGCGAGTTCGTCTACAAGAGCTCGGAACAGGGCGCCACTAAGTAAGAATCCGGTTGCCTGATTTGCTAGGATCCAAACAGAGGGAATATCCCCGGTGGCTTCAAAGAGAGAGCGATTCCTGAGTGCCGCAACCCCTGATGCCTACTTCCTGGACGCAGACGATGTAGAGGGTTTGCGTCAATATCTTGGCGAGCGCGAATGGCTGATGCCTGGCGAAGCGGTTCTACGCGCGGAAATCGCCGGTCAAGGAAACATGAACTGCGTTGTTCGCGCAGTGACGCCCTCGCGATCTTTCATTCTCAAGCAGTCTCGACCCTGGGTGGAAAAATACAGCGATATCGCTGCACCCTTCGACCGCGCCTTAGTCGAAGCAGAGTTTTATCGCGTTGTGACCGGCACGAATGCCGCAGATTGGATGCCGAAGTTTTATTGGGTTGATCCAACGTCCAGGATCTTGTGCCTTGAAGACATCGGAACAGGCGGCGATTTGTCGAGCTTGTATGCCAACCCACGCCTAGCTGCTGCCGATCAGCAACGACTCTGTCGGTTTCTGTCTGCCCTCCACAACTCCCGCAGTCAGCTGCTAAACCGCGAAATGCGCGCATTGAATCATTTCCATATCTTCGTATTGCCGTTCGATTCGGAGAACGGCCTGGATCTAGAGAAGTTGACCCCGGGACTGCAACAGGCCTCCCAGCGCGTCAAAGTGGACCTGCGATTACTGGATCGCGTCAACGAGTTTGGGCAAATCTATCTGTCGGATGGAGGCTATCTTCTACATGGCGACTATTTTCCCGGTTCCTGGATGCGAACAACTCCCGGGATCAAGATCATCGATCCGGAATTTGCATTTACCGGCCCGCGGGAATTTGACGTCGGAGTAATGATGGCTCACCTCACAATGTCAGGAGACACGGGTGCCTTGGACGCTCTGCCGAACTATTATGCACACTGGAGCGAATTGGACCAACGCCTGGTAGAAGGCTTTGCCGGAGTAGAGGTGTTGCGTCGTTTGCTGGGCGTGGCCCAACTCCCGCTCAAGCTGGACCTGGATCAGAAGCGGGATCTTATCGAAAGCAGCGCACGACGGATACTTGGATGAAGATTCGCTGGTATATTGCTTTCGGCATTTTCTGCGCGTGCTTGCTTTCCGTTGCGGACGCCCAAACTCCTATTCCAGTGTGGATTGACACCGACCCCTCAATTGAGCCGGGCGGTCATGAAGTAGACGATGGATTCGCTATGATTCAGGCGTTTCACTCGCCGGAGTTGGAGATTCGTGGAATTAGTGTGGTATTCGGAAATGCACCTCTGGAAAAGACTTGGCCTATTGGTCAAGACATCGTGAACCGCTTCGGACCCAAAGGGCTGAAAGTTTTCAAGGGGGCTGGCAGCAGCGCCGAATTGGGCAAAGACTCGGATGCGTCCGAAGCGCTGGCTCGATCACTCACAAAGGAACGGCTGACCGTAATCGCAATCGGTCCGGTCACCAATGTTGCCACGGCTCTCAAACGCCATCCCGAATTGGCCAGCAGGATAGTGCGCATCGTGGCCGTTGCCGGACGGCGTCCGGGCCAGCATTTCGTGTCTGGTCCGGCGCAGAAGCAGCCGTTTCAAGACTTGAATTTCGAGCTGGACCCGACAGCTTTTCAGGTTCTTCTTGATTCCGGTGTACCGATCGTCCTGATGCCCTGGGAAATCTCGTCCAAAGTCTGGATTAAAGCTGAAGACCTGAACCGCTTGGCGGAGGGGCCTGACGACGCCAAATTCCTGGTACAGCCCGGACGCGACTGGTTCGCATGGTGGCAAAAGAATCTCGGAACAGACGGCTTCAATCCGTTTGATACGCTTGCGGTAGGCTATGTGACTTCTCCCAAGCTGTTCCAGTGCTTCGAATCGAACGTCCAGATTCAGAACGCCCCCGACGATATCGTTTCGGAAGCAAGGACTCGAACGAAACCCTACCTGCTGGTGTCGCCCGATTTGAAGACGCCGCGTAAGGTCACCTACTGCTACAACAGCCGCCCGAAATTCAAGAAGGAACTCGTGCGGCGACTCCTTCGCAAGAGCCGCCGCCAGAGACCCTAGAACTGTATCTTGGCACCGAGCTGCAGCGTCCTGGGAGCCGCTGCCGCCACAAAAGCTCCCTGCGAGGGCGACCGCAGGTCCGTTACCGGTCCCTGATAGTTGACGCGGTTGAAGGCGTTCGTCACTTCAATCCGCATTTGGAGCTTCATGCGCTCCCCTATCGCAAAATTACGGAAGAGCGAGAGGTCCGCGCTGCGAAACTTGTCTCCCCGCACGATGTTACGACCGCTAACGCCGAAGCTGCCCAGAGTGGGATTGACAAATGCCACAGGGTCATACGCGTGTCCTACCGGCACATTGCGGAAGGGATCTCCGACCAACGTAAGACGGTTGAAGCTTTCACCCCGATACGGATCAAACTGGCTTGTATAAGGCGTAAATGGCTGCCCGGATTGGACCGTGATGATGCCGTTGATCTGCCATCCTCCCAGAACTGCCTTCATCATCGGCGAAGGCAAGGAATAATCGAAGGCCGCAGTAAAGCGGTGCGGCACATCGAAACTGGAGACGGCCCTCTGGAGCTTCCGGTTATAGCTGTTAAGTACCAGCTCGCTGGGGTCGCCCGACGCAAAATCGGTGGCGTCGTCGATCGATTTTGAGAAGGTGTACGCGGTAAGCAGGTTGAGGGAGTGGCTGAAACGGTGGTCCACTTTCACTTGCATGCTGTGGTAGGTGGAGGTAGCTGAGTCAGCAAACAAGCTAATGGAATTGAATCCAGGAAACGGCCTGAATGCGTCGATGATCGGTCCGGTATCCTTTTTCGCTGCTATCGCCGCAGCAATCTGGGCGCGCTGTGCTGCGGTTAGTGTGTCCAACGGCACCTGGTTAATGTTGTAGTTTACCGGAAGGCGCACGCCACGGGTCCCGTGGTAACCCACATCCACGAGCCAGTTCGCTCCGACCGCATGTTGCACATCCAAATTGAACTGCATGCTGTAGGGATTGCGCAGATTCGATGGGACCGCGGAGAGCGTGCGTGATGGCTGAGCGTTGTTCCGAAGGTCTAACAGTGTTGTGGTGGCTGAGTTCGGGTCGTGCGAAAAGGGTGTTGGCGAGTTGGTCGTCGCAGAGGCCGAGAACGGCGCATTGTTCTCAATCTGCTGAACTGTACTCGCTTGCAGCAGGGTTTCGTGCAGGATGCCGAAACCGCCGCGCACAACGGTATGGCCCGTGCCGGAAAGATCGTAAGCAAACCCAACCCGTGGACCGAAGTTATTGCGGTCCGGGCGGTAGAGACCATCCCAGCCGGGTGTTTGCGGAGTAACGATTCCCTTCCCGGGTACAAAATTCGACAGCTTCCCGTTCACTTCTGTCCATGGTGCGCTGTATTCATAGCGCAATCCGTAGTCGACTGTCAGCCGTGGCGTGAGTCGCCAGCTGTCTTGCGCAAAAAATGCGGTGGCCCATTCCCGGTAGCCTCGCCCGAACTGCCCTGTCGTAATCGTGGCCTGAAACGGTAATCCGAGCAAAAGATCTGTGAGATTGTTAGCCAGCAGATTGGCGTCGAGCTTCGGGATGAGGGTGTTTTGCGAACCGTTAATGTAGAGAGACCCACGCTCGTCGTACGCCCCGCGAGTGTTGAACTGGTAGCGGGAGAGCTCCCCGCCGAACTTGAAGCTATGCCTGCCGCGAAGAACGCTGACGGTGTCAGACTCGTAGACAGTCAGCTCATTCTGGTTCCGGTTGTACCAAGGCAAGCCACCCAGACTGGCCAAACCGCCCGATAGAGAGACGTAAGGGATTCCATTTGCATTCGAACCATTGGGCAGGCCAAACTGCGCTGCGTTCCGAGAATCTCCGTTCGCCAGTGCGTTCGTGTAACGGTTAACTCCAAATCTCGCTTCGTTCACGACAGCTGGCGAGAACGCGCGCAAGTACGCAACCGTGCCGTTTGCTGTTCGCTCCGGATTCGGCAACGTGAAACCTGGAATGTACGGACCGCCGAACCGGTCGATTATGTAAATCTGGTCGTTCAAGTTCCAGGAAACGCGCGCTGTCACTGCATCTTTACTCGTGAGGTGATGATCGGTGCGAACGTGGAACTGGTAGTCGTTCACGCGGATGGGAAGCGGGGTGGTGTAGTTCCCAGCTTTGGACACGGGCGCATTCGGCAGCGGATACAGCGCGATCAGGCTGGCACTAATGGGAACAACCTGCCCAGTAAGGTCCAACACTTGTGGATTGCCAGCGGCATCCTGATAGGGAATCAGACCGCGGCGCTCATCGGCGGTGGGAACGAACGAAGTGCGGGTTTCCGAAGCTTCCAGGTTACGGAGTAGCTCGACGTTCACGAAGACAAAATGCTTCTGTTTCCAGATTGGGCCGCCAAAGGTTCCTCCGAACTGGTTATGCCGGACCGTGGGACGCTTAAGGCCAGCGCCATTGCTGAAGGTGTCGTTCGCATTGAGCGCGTCATTGCGGAAGAATTCGTATAGGGAGCCGTGATAGTGGTCCGAGCCTGCCCGGGTGACAATATTTAATTGGCCTCCGAGCGTACGACCGTACTCTGCCGGAGGTACATCACTGATGACGGCGAATTCCTGGGCTGCCTCGTTCGACGGCTCGAAGTTGATAACGCTGTATTGACGCAGGTTCATGGGCATCCCGTCGAACAAGAAGTCATTTGATCGGCTGCGAGCACCATTTACTGAAAACGCCCCCTCGGTGTTTTCTCGGGCTTTCCCGTAACGATTTGCCGCCGTCGAGACGTTCCAGCCGGCATCCACTCCGGGAGTCAACAAAGCGAGGTTCTGTAACTGACGGCCGTCGGTCGGCAGATCTTGAATAGCCCGCTCGTTCACGACAGTAGAGCTCGCGGCCGATTCGGTTTGCGTAAGAGGCAAGGGTGCGTTTACTTCGACGACCTCCTGAAGAGACGCCGGAGACAGCTTGAAATCGATTCGCACTTGCTCCCCGACGCGCAAGATCACGACTTTCTGCCGAACAGTGGTAAATTGACTTCGGAACGCTTCTACTTCGTAGTTACCGGCCTGTAAGCCCAGCAGTTGGTACACACCAAGATCATTTGTGGCGGTACTGTTGGATACGCCTGTTTCGACATTGCGAATCTTCACGGTAGCGCGGATCACGACGGCACCTGACGCATCGATGATTGTGCCTCGTACCGACGCTGTAGATACGTCGCCCCATGCACAGACGTTGGCGACCAAGAATGCACTAGTCAGCAGCAAACATTTCTTGAACATTGCGTTTCTCACTTTCGGATCTTCTCTTCGTCAGCGCCTGCTTCCCACGGCGCCACGCAAACACTCAGAGAGAACGTGCCAGGCTTCGCAGGTCCTTAAAGTCATCGAGGTCGATCTTGACGGACAGGCAGCCGACGTTCTCAGCGCCGAACCGGCTCACAAGCTCTTCGAAGTCTGTGTTTCGATCTCCTTCACCGATTCGGGATGATTCTTCCTGGAATTCCACGACCAGTCGTAGTCCATAAACGACACTTTCGGATGCTTCTGTTCGATTTGACGAGTGATGTCCGCCGGTGTGTATCGCGTTGCGAACTCGACCACCTTCTGCCCCGACAAGACGGCATTGGCTCTTGCAAACCACTCACTCTCCGCTCCGACACTTCCGGTAAAGTCGCCCGCGTACCATTTAAAGATGGAGGAGAGGTAAACACGGTGTTCCTTTGCATCAAAGCGGAGGCCCCGCTGTGGATCCGCTACGAAGTCCTGTGCGGCGCGGTCCAACTGCTCGTCCAACCTGCGACCGCGGTAAGCAAATCGCTGGAGTCTGGGGCAGCTCGTCGACGCGCATACGATCGCAAAATGAATCCGAGGATCCTTGAGGTCACGCCCTCGGCGTTCAATCTCATCGAGCGTGAGTTGCTCCCCCGCCACAGGGTGCTTTTGGAGGTCGAAGAAGCCCGGAACTTCTTTAACACCCACTGCCTTGCTGTTGACATGGTCGAGCGCCGAAGCGACCGCAAACGCGTTGTACGTGTTGATC
>JAYVEP010000033.1:0-16555 GCA_043749225.1 Acidobacteriaceae bacterium | reverse complement strand
GGTGAAGAAGATTGCGCTGAAAGAAAAGATTGAAGAATCGCGCGAGTTTGCCAGTGATGTGCAGACGTCTCTCTACAGCAGTCTGGCAGCGAAGAACTCGACTTTGCGGAATCGCGGCGTGAAGAAGGCGCCGTTCATTGTGCTGATTGGCGCGAACATGCCGTCAATCCTGGCGGAAGTTTCGTTTGTCAGCAATCCGGAAGACGCCAGGAAGCTGCAAACGCAGGAACGTCGCCAACAAATAGCGGATTCGCTCTACCGCGGCATCGCGCGCTATGTGAATGGTCTAAGCGGCGTGAAAGTTGCCAGCAAGATTTCCCGCGAAGAGCAAAGCAACTAGCTTTTTGTAGCGCTGACGGCAGCGCTACAAATTCGCGCTACACTAATCGCGTGCAAGCGGACTTCTTGATCGAGTGCGGCGAGGACGATGAATGCCTAGAGATCCCTTGGGCTTCTGAAGACGGTCTTCTTTCCTATCGCGACCTGAAGCGCAATCCTCAATTCACCCAACAACTGACGGAAGTGCAGCTTCATCCCGAACTTGGGGAGTTTCTGCACGCGATAAACTCCACCGAGTCGGTGTTCCAAACCGCGAAGTGCGATGCGTGGTTTACTTCGGAGATTACGCCGGAAGAGGAAATATTCGAGGCGGCGGGAAAGTTCGGATCGTACGTGGACGTTGTTTTTGAATCTACGAACGCGCGAAATTCCTTTGCAGCGCACGAAGCGGCGGTTCGTAAGTTCGTCGAGCTTCTGAAATTGGCGCCCGAGCTGCCTGCGTCGGCTGAGTTTCTAGTGCGGCGGTGCTCCTTTCAAGATCCCAACCCCGAGCAAAACGGTTTCTACATCACCTGCTATGTGTTCGGTTATGGAAACACTGAAGATCAGGCTCGGCGACATTGGGAGACTGCGTTGCTGGAAGTCGCCGAGCTTTTTGGTTGCAAGTTGTCGGGATAGGTCTCGGGCTTCGCCCGATGCCGCAGGCGAGGGCGCCTGGGCCTACGTGATCAAGCGTGCGCTGCGCGCGCCTTCCAGCGTGTTCGCGCCATCGAGAGCAGCAGCATCGCCACAAAAATCACGCACAATCCGAATGTTGCCGTCGGGATGCGGGACGCTCGCTTGGGAAGAATTGAAAATTTGCCATACACAAATTCAATGTGAACCCAATAGACGAGGAGCGATGTCTGCCCCAATTGCAGCAACGGGTTCGAGACGCCACCTCCCGATTTTGCAGCGCCCCATCCCCAGCGGCACCAGGCGTAGGCGAACGACAAAATAGCCATGAGAATTCCGACGCGAATCAGGAAGAAGTTTGGGCTGGTGTGCCAGAAATCGTAAACCGGGTAGATCTGAATAGAAGACCCATCGAGCGCGTGGAACACAGCAATCATCGCTGCGCCGAGCGCTCCTGCACCGAGAAGTAGTTTTGTTTCGCGGGTGCTTGCCCAATCGCTCAAGATCACGAAGCCTGCCGCCATACCAAAAAATGCGAACCCGGCCCATGGAAAGATGGGGAACAACCAGGCCTGCGGTTTATCGAAAGTGTGAACGCCGTTGATGTAAGACTCCAGGGGCCAGGGAAGCCAGCGTGGCCGCCACGTTGTATAGAGCAGTGGCGTGAGCAGGGCAATCGTAAGACTCACAATCACTCCGCTCCAGGCATTCGCCTTCCACCTGTGATCGTCAATTTGCGGCTTGTCTAGAGATTGCGAGCCATCTCCGGCGCTCAATCGGCAGACGATTCCCATCAAAACCATCGAGAGGCCAATCATGTTGAGAACGTCGACGCGGAGCAGGTCAGTCCACGGCGCCCATCCCCAGGCGAGAGCATATTCCATCAAACGGAACAGCAGGCCGAGGCCCAGCACCTCTGCGCCGCGCAGAATCGTTTGACGCGCGATGTGGTTGGCGTCGAATCCCTTCTGGCGCAGGCGATGGGTGACATAGGCAAAAGAAAATCCAGCGAGAAATAGAAACAGCGGCGCGGGCAGCGTTCCGCCGAGTTGCGACCACCAGAACAATCCGCTCTTGCGTGCCTCCAGCGAGAGCCAGGAGTCGTAGCAGTGGGTTTGGAACATGAAGATGCAGGCCACGCCTCGCATCCAGTCGACGTAGGCGAGTCGGGATTGGCGTACGGCAGGCTTGTTTGTCGTAGATTCGGTCAATTGGCTGGAGCCTTCTCCCCTACGTTTGGATGAAATGCCACACTATCACTTTGGGAGCGGTCTATCTATTTGGATAGCTGATTCGCCCCTGTCGCTGCGGAGCGGCGGACGTTATTTGTCGCCAACTTGTTCATTCCAAACACCGTAATTGGGCGGGTCCGGGCGCGCTGCTTCGGTGGGGGAAATGCATGTGGTGAGGGGACGGCGTCGCCCCGCGGCGGCCCGATCTTTTGTCAAGGAGTCAGTCGTATGGCGGACAATCCCTCACGCATCACGTTTGAAGAATTTACCCAGTCTACGGTGAGCGCGATCGCGCGCGCACTGGAAACGCACAAGGCATCGGACAATCCGTTGCTGCGGAATCCGCACATCATCATTGGAATCGTCTGGAGTCCCCAGGCACTACCGCAGATCGAAGGCGCTTCCAAGAAGATGTAGCAGAAGTCGTGCAAGAGCGGCGGTTCAGAGGGTCCAGCTCCAACCAGGGCCTGCGTGGCTCGCCGGGGCCGCCGTTATGCAAGATGCAGTTCGGGAAGGGAAGTTATGAGAACAGAACACAAGAAAGAGGCGGAGACACTGTGCCCAAGCGCTCGCGCGGAAATGGATGGAGCGCGTGTTTTCGGTCTGGTGCTGGGCACGCCAGAAGTAGCGCGCACGGCCTATCTGGACCAGGTGCGGCCTGCGACTCCGGAAATGCTGGCGCTGTCGGGACCGGTGCTGCCGAATGAAATCTTTCGCATCGCTGCCCCGTGCGCTGGCCATCAGTGCCAGCATTTCGATGGATCGAATTGCCAACTGGCGCAGCGGGTAGTGCAGATTCTTCCAGCCGTTGCGGATAATCTGCCTCCGTGCCGCATTCGCGCCGAATGCCGCTGGTGGAAGCAGGAAGGACGCGCCGCGTGCATGCGCTGTCCGCAAATTCAGCATGAAGTGGCAGTGCCGACCGACGAACTGGTCCGAGCCGCCGGGCCTGGAGCGACAAGGTATGGAACGCCGGGCGTGGAAACGCTGGCGACTTCTGCTGGACGCTGAACAAGGCTGCAGGAGTTGCAAGAGTCTCCGACCGCCCGTAGCGGCGAAGGCTAACTGAACCGCTTTGCGAAGGGTCATCCGCTACAATTGAGGTCGTGGGGGCGTAGCTCAATTGGATAGAGCATCGGATTTCTAATCCGGCGGTTGCAGGTTCAATCCCTGCCGTCCCTACCAAACTAGTTTCGCAGAAGCTTATGTTCGCACCGCGCAGTATTCAAACAAGCATCCACAATCACTAACCGTTCCACCGGCTTGCCTCCCACCAGATGCGACTCAATAATCTCATCTACATCGGCTGGAGTTACACCGCCGTACCAAACCGCTTCGGGATAGACGACGACTGTGGGGCCATGCTCGCATTGGTCGAGGCATCCCGCTTTGTTGGAGCGGATGGTGCGGGAGAGTCCGCGGGCGGCGAGCGCTTTCTTGAAGGCTTTTTGCAGCTCGCCGGAGCCGTCGGTGTTACAGGAGACCTTGGGATCATCCGGCAGGCGCTGATTGTTGCAGATGAAAACATGGTGGGCGAATTTCGGCATGACTCTACTTTAGCGGATTCCCAAGGGGAATAAAGAAATTGAGGGGAAAAGCGCGGCGGAGCGCCCGCGCCAACCTGCGAGGTTAGTCGTGCAGAGCAATTACAGGATCTTGACCTTGGCAGAAAGTAGCTACGCGCTGCAAGCTGCCGTCGTGCGAAGGGACCGTAACGACAGGGCCGATGCAGTAGACGGCGTGTCCCGTATCGGCCATATACCAACGGCCGCGGCGATCAATTTTCGGGGCGGGTTTCTCGTGCGCCAAAGCTGGGCCCGCAGGCACAGTCCGTTGAGCTGGCAACGAGAAAAGTAAAACTGCGAAAGCTAGGCTCTTCATTCGCTCACTTCCTTAGTGCTGGCCGCATCCGTGTTTGGGCGACGTTGTTCTAGCAGCCGCGCAGGCTGTTTCGCTAGATCCGCGCCTCACTAGATCTTGGAAGGCAAACGGCGCCCATCGACGCGATCAGCGGTCTGCAATGGCTGCTTGTCTACTGCTGGCTGCTGGGCACGGTTCGTGTGCAAGTGGTTTCCGCAGGATTTGCAAACTTTGGGCGTCGTGTGTGGCACGGCTTTAGCCGCTTGCTCTGCTTGCTGCTTTTCAATGGCGCGTTGTGTAAGTTCCTGGCTCTTGAGCGCCAACAACTGCGAGCTATCCTGCGAAAGTTGCTGAATTAAATTTCGCTGCGACTGAATCACGCCGCCCTGCTCGACCAGAACCATGGCCATAATTCCGTAGCAAAGCATGAGCAGCAGAACGAGCACCGGGAACATTTTCGACGGCGTCCACGGCTTGGGCCGCGAGGTCGATCCGGACAACTGGGTTAGCTGATTCGAGTCGCTGGATTGGACCGCTAGCTCGATATGCATGGTGCCTCCTGAGACCCCACTTTCGTGGGACGCTGCTAGGAAAGAAGCAGATTGTGGACCATGCGAGGTCCGGCGCGTAAGTCGTTGCAGGAAAGCGGGTTATTGGAGCGAACGAAGAAAAGCGCGGGGATGATGCGTGCAAGAAGCTGCACATATTCGGAAGTGGGCCGCAGATTACAAGCCACCAAGGGCGCAAAAGATTCGCACTTTTGGGTTGGGTGAAAGGCTGGGTGAAAGGCTTGCTTTCTTGTCGGAGTGCCGCCCTGAACAGCCCGTCCTACTTGCCTCCGAGGATGATCTTCGCGATCGTCCCCAGCTGCATATTTGAGGTTCCTTCGTAGATTTTTCCAATCTTGGCGTCGCGGAAAAACTTCTCCACGGGATAGTCTTTGGTGAAGCCGGCGCCGCCATAGATCTCCACTGCCAGCGAAGTCACGCGCTCAGCCACCTGCGACGTGTAGAGCTTCGTCATGGCCGCTTCCTTCAGAAAGTTCATGCCTGCATCTTTCATTCGCGCCGTGTTGTAGACGAGTAAACGGGCCGCTTCAATTTCTGTGGCCATTTGTGCCAGCTGAAACTGAATGCCCTGGAATTCGGAAATTGCCTTGCCGAACTGCTTGCGCTCCTGCGAATACTTGACGGCAAATTCCCAGGCGCCGCGAGCCACCCCAATCATTTGCGCACCAATTCCGATGCGGCCCTCGTTCAGCGTTTCAATGGCAATCTTGTAACCTTTGCCCACTTCGCCCAGGACGTTCTCTTTTGGAACGCGACAGTCTTCCAGCATGAGTTCACAGGTTGAGGAGGCGCGGATGCCAAGCTTGTCTTCCTTCTTGCCGACCGTGAATCCCGGGAACCCTTTCTCCACAATGAACGCGGTAATGCCTTTGTAACCGAGTGCCGGATCTAGCGTCGCGAAAAGAATAAAGACGCCTGCTTCTTTCCCGTTCGTGATCCAGAGCTTGCGACCGTTGAGAACATACTCATTGCCTTTGAGTTGCGCACGCGTTTGTAGAGCAAAAGCATCTGAGCCCGAAGCTGCCTCACTTAGAGCGTACGCGCCAACGGTGTCAGTGGCCATTTTGGGGAGATAGTGTTTTTTCTGAGCGTCACTGCCCCAGCGCACGAATGCGTTGTTGACGAGTGTGTTTTGTACATCGACAATCACGCCCGCGGAGGCGTCTACCCGCGAGAATTCTTCGACGGCCAGGATTGCTTCAAAAAACGTTCCGGCGCTGCCGCCGTATTGCTCTGGAATTTCGATTCCCATCAGTCCGAGCTGGAAAAATTCCTGGAGTAAGCTCGGCTCAAAAATAGCTTTCTCGTCCATCTCTTTCACATGCGGACGGATTTTTTCGTCGGCAAACTGGCGGACAGTGTCGCGGAAGAGAGTTTCGTCTTCGGACAAAACTGTGACAGGGGCGGAGCGGTGAGCAAGAGTTTCAGACAAGGAATCACCTCAGAAAGAATGGCAAACCCTAGATTCTAGCACTGCGGAATAGAGAGGTTGTCAGCATGCGGGAGGTGGGGCTGGAAAGAGAAAGCGCGGACACTGCGCCGCGCTTTCTCAGTGGAAACTACTTTCCTGCGCTGGCCGCCATGGTAAGCGGTTTCGCTGCGGTGGCTTCCGTCCCGAAGTACGCCTGATACGAACGGAACACCCCGAACATCACAGGCAGAGCTACCAGCGGGCTTTGCCATCCCACATGATTGCTCGCGCTCAGGGAGATCGAAGCGACGCCCGCGCTCAACACAAAATACGGGAACGTGAGCTGCGCCATCGATATCCAAACCTGCCGCCACGGTCCACCGCCAGTTAAGGTAATGATGGTTGAGACTGGCATTGTCTGTCCCAGAAAGAGCATTGCTGCCGCGAGAGGTACCAGCAAAGCGCTTGCAACTCCCACGTGCCCTAAGGCCGTTCCGTGGAATACCTTCCAGGCGAGAGTTGTCGCAAACGACATCGTAGCCAGGTTGAAGAGCATCTGATCCAGCTTAGGAACGGACCAGTTCTTGGCGAAGCTCTGCACTACCGCCGAAACGCAGGTCACTGCCAGGGCCTCCGCCAGACTGAGTTGTGCGATGGCAATCAACAGGAACGGTAGATTCACCGACATGTTGCCGGTCAATCCCGGCAACTCGATCTTCATTCGAGAGGCTGTTGTCGCAATCGCGAACAGAGCCAGCGCTTGATACGGGTGCCAGGTGTTCGTTTGTGACAGGCCGTAGCTCAGCGATCCGAGCCCGGCTGCGGTCATCGTGGCAACGAATGCGGTTGCGTTACGTGGGTTGTGACTCATGTCTCTCCTTTCTGCCGTTCGTCACAATCACCACGTGTTACTGATCGCCACCACCATCCACACTGGAGGCTTGGTTCAGTAAAGTCGAGTTGCCCCACACCACGCTCGTAGCGGAGGTGGTACCGTTGCCCCAGACCACGCTGTATCCAGTTAGAGTGCTGTTGCCCCATACAACTGAACTGCCGGTCAGGGAAGAGTTGCCCCAGACTACGGAGTTTCCCCATACCACGGAGTTCCCCCACACGACCGAGTTTCCCCAGACCACCGAGTTGCCCCAGACAACCGAACTTGCTGCCACCTGCGAATTGCCGTTGACGATGGTTACGGTGCCGTTTGCATTCGCCACAGCGTAGGGTGACAATGCCGTGCCCGCCGCCGACGCGGTCTTGTCGGTATTTGCGATGGCCGCCGCGATGTCGACGTATCCCGCTCCCACTGTGAACAAGTCGTAATACGATGTAAACGTTTGGAGAGTAATTGGGTCCGTCGAAACGGACGATGTCGGGAATGTCTTGTAAGCCGTCTTCATGAGTCGGGCCTTCATCTGGTCCGGCGTTAGGGTCGAATCCTTCTGCAGCAACATGGCTACGACGCCGCTGACGGCCGGTGTCGCCATGCTGGTGCCGCTGAGAATCATGTAGTCGTAGCTGTTTCGCCGCCCAATCACTTGGTTTGCTGGAAAAAGCGTTGCGAGCGTGCTTCCTGGAGCGATGGTGGATCGCACCAGGTTACCAGGAGCGAGAATGTCCGGCTTCACCACGTGATCGTAGGTCGTTGGTCCCTTGGAGCTGTAGCTAGCAATTTGGTCATCCGTGCGAGTGCCGGTGTTCATTGTCTTCATCGCGCCGACGGTGATCACGTAAGGATCGTTGCCCGGCGCTGTGACTGTTCCGTAACCGTTGCTCCCGTTCACACTCAGACGTCCGTAGTTGCCAGCGGCTACAACCACCGTGATGCCCGCCTTCCAAGCCTGTTCCACAGCCTGGCACAGCGGATCGGTCGCGTACGAGCTGTAGACCGGGCGTCCTAGCGACAGGTTGATGATCTTGATGTTGTAGGTGCTCTGGAGCGCTATCGCGCGCTGAATCGCTGCAATTACGTTGCTGTCTGAACCAGCGCCATACTTATCCAGAACTCGAAGGTCGATTAGATTCACGCCGTAGGAAATTCCGGTGAACTGTCCGTTAGAATCCGTTCCGTCTCCAGCGAGGATGCCAGCCACGTGCGTACCGTGGCCATAGGTGTCGTACACCAGCTTGCCGGTTGAGTCGGTCTGACTCGTACCGGTGAAATCCTGGTGATAAAAAACGCGCGACTGAGTCTCGGTGTTCCGTAGGTCGTAGTGGTTATCATTGATACCGCTATCGATTACGGCGACGCCAATTCCCATGCCCCAAGTGCCAAGATTTTGAGCGCGCGCGGCCGCCACGTTGATGGCTGAATCGGTCAAGTCGTCGGCGGCCTGCAATTTGTGGTCGGGCGAGATGAAGGCAACTTCATCATCGTTCGCAAGCTCGCGTAGTTTGGAGGCTGGCATCGAGAAAGCCGCGCCGTTGATCATGCCCAGGCGCTGACCCAACCGTCCGCCCCTACCCTGAACTTTGTCGAAGTGGTGCTGCGAAGGCGACTGCTTGAACTGCACGATGACGCGCACATTCTGGCTGGCACCGGGCGTGGCTGCTGCTCTCGCGGCCAAACGTTCGAGGGCTGGCGCCATCTTGCTGCGCGAGAACCCTTCGTCGGCCTGCAGGGCGCGCTCGGCAAAACCCTGGCTGCTGGTCAGCGCAAGAACCATCAATAGCACGATCCTACCGCCCCAGAGGGCTACATCTTGCGTGCTTCGCTTAATCGGTCCCATAACGTCTTTCTCCTGAAAAGCCCACTACGATCTGTACTCGTAGAAGCACGGGGCATTCCAAAAGAAACGGCCATTAACTTATTGATTGCATTGGAGAAATGGTGAGGACAGAAAGGTGGTTTTGGACAGTTTGTCCACCCAAAACCTACAGCGTGGACAGGGTGTCCATGTTTCGACTCGGGCGGGAATCGGTGCCAGCGAGAGGCTAGCATTAAGGGAGCTAGGAAAGGGGGTAACTGTTACCCGCGACGGCGGTAGACCAGCTTCAGGGTGTCTGCAGCCAGCAGCTTGCGGATCTGGTGGCGCGCGTGTGTGGACCACGGCCCTGTAGCGTCCAGCTTGACGTAGGAGCGCCAGTGGGCCAGTGCCCGACGTGGCTCCTCAATCTTCTCGTAGGCCAGCGCCAGGTTGTAGTGGGCGTCTGCATAGGTAGGAGCCAGGTGGAGGGCGTTCCGGTAGGCCTCAATGGCCTCCTGGACGCGTCCGGTCTCGTCCAGCACGTTGCCGAGGTCAAAATAGGCCAAGGCGTACCTGGGGTCGATTTCGACCGCGCGCCGGTAATGGAATTCCGACGCTGCATACTCCTGCCGGTTGTAGTGGACGGTCCCCAAATTTATGTGTGCCGCAGCGTGGTCGGGTTCAATTTCAAGCACCTGCTGGTAGGCACTGATGGCGTCAAGCTGGCGGTCGGGGTTCTCTTCAAAGGCGATGCCCCGGGCGAACAACTCGGAAACCTCCGCGTCGTCCTGAAGCTCCTTCATCCGATCCTTACTCAGCATGCGCTCCTTGCCCTGCATGCGTATAGAACCGGCGGTGCGGCCATCGCGAACGTTGGCCAGATCGGTTGCGGCCGAGTCGCGCAAGGCGAAGTCCATCACAAACTGTCCGGAGACCGGCTCGACTACCTGGCCTTGGTGCCGGAACGCGACGCGCGAGCCTCGCGAAAACGCCGTGGCCTCCAGCAGGGGATTGCTCATGCCAGAAACCTGTTGTTGCATGGCCTCCAGCGATTGCCGAATCACGGCTGGACGCACGCGTTTGCCGCAGAGTTCATGAATTTTCTTGATCTGGATTAGGTCGGCGAAAGAGTAGTTCTCACTCGACGTAACCAACCCCGAGCGCTCCCACGACGACAACTGCCGCGCCGTGATGCGCAGAATGCGGAGCAAATCAGCTCGGGTATAGGACTCCATAGGCGTTAGGGGTATTACTCATCTAATTATCAAAAGAATAGCGCAAGGTTGCAAGTAGGAAAACGGGGGATACCTGTGAATTTGTGGAAAAGTACCGGGAAAGTTCACATGTAGCGAAAATGGTGCAGGTGACAAGGTACCTTGTCACCCCCGGAAATGGTGTGGAGGGGCGCCCTTTCAGTCAAGCCTCGGTCCAGGTTCGCGTCCGTTCTTTGGACGATAACCTGGGACTAGCAACACGCGCAGATGAATCACGATTGTAGATTTCAGTGGAAGTGAAAGTCGCCGACTCGTGGTGCCAGCAGTCCCAGGTTAACGACACAGAACGTCGTGAACCTGGGGCACCGAGCACCAAGCCGTTTGTTCGGTTTTCTAGAAAGGCCTCCCTCCCGTTTTCTCTATTGACTTCTAACTCCGCCCGTGCAAAACTGCGCTTACTTCCCCCCATAGGTCCCTAATTTCGCACAATCCTGTGCCTGAGGTGATCGTATGGGTTCTGACCTGTGGTTCTCCCGACGTAGTTTCTTGCAAGGTGCGAGCGCCTTTGGCGTTGCGAATCTTGCTATGTGGATGGGCGGTTGCGAATCGTGCTTGCAGCAGATTCAACACCGGCCCACCCGGCGCAATATAGCCAACCTGGCTGCGAACGACCCCATTATTCAGGCCTACCAAGCGGCGGTTCAGGCGATGAAAGCTCTACCTTCCTCCGGCCCGCGCAGCTGGGCTGCGCAGGCCCAAATTCACTTCGATCATTGTCCGCACCAGAACTGGTGGTGGCTGCCCTGGCATCGCGCGTTTCTGTCGTACTTCGAGCGCATTTGCCGCAAACTCTCCGGGCACGACGACTTCGCGCTGCCTTATTGGAACTGGACCACGAGTCCCTCAGTTCCTGCTCCTTTCTGGGGTAACGGAAATCCTTTGTTCAACCCAAGCCGTTTCATCGGGCCCTCGGATACTGCCGATCCTTCTTGGGTCAGCGCGCCTGTTATCGAGGGAATTCTGGGGTTGACGAATTTTTACGATTTCGCCAGCTACCCCGCGACCGCGCAGCGCCAGCGCACCACTTTTGGCATGCTGGAATCGACGCCGCACAACAACATTCACCCGTGGATTGGCGGAGACATGTCTGGATTCCACTCCCCGCTCGACCCGGTTTTTTGGTGCCACCACAACATTCTGGACTGTTTGTGGAACGAATGGAACATCAACCGCAACAACCCGAATACCAATGACCCCAACTGGTGGAACCTTCATTTCACCGAGTTTGTGGATGAGAATGGATCGGCGGTTGATCTTGAGGCTGGCATCACTGTTCTAATGCCGATCTTTGAGTATCAATTTGAGCCTTGCGGACCTATGTCGACTGGAGCCAAGAAGAGCCTGAACAAGGCCGACCTTGAGAAGTTCTTGCGCGCTGGCGCACCTGTGAAGTTCGAAGTCCTACAACGTTTCGAGTTGGAGCGCGCTCTGGCGACTGAGGTCGGACGACCGGTTCGCTCCGCGGGTAAGATCGACGATCAAGCCTTGCGCAGCGCTCTCGATTCGGGCGGTAGCAAAGCAGTGATGCTAACCGTGGACGGCGTTGAAGTTCCCGATCAGACCGACTACTATGTGCGCGTTTTCCTCGGCAAACCGGATGCTACCCCGGACACTCCAATCAGCGACGCGCACTATGCAGGCAGCTTCGGTTTCTTCCACGATGCCGCGCCGATGAAGGGTATGCCCGCGCACGAAAAGTTTGGCTATCTGGTGGATGTAACTCCGGCGCTCCGTCAACTCAACCAGGCTGGGTCACTGCCTTCAGGAAAAGTCGATGTAACTCTTGTACCGGTAGCCTATGCGCGCCGCGAAGCGAAAGGTCAGAAACTCTCGATTGAGAAACTCGAATTGAGCATTGCCCAGATTCGATAAACTCGATTGTAGAGCAGACGAAGTAGGTTGCAAAATGTGTGAGATGCTGCGCCGAGTCCGCCGGTCCTTGCTGATCGCGCTTCTTGGCGCAGCCGCTTTGCACGCGGCGGCGGAATCCCCCTCGAAAAAAGAACTGAAGCCCGCAAGCGTGGTACTGCTTACGGCTTCGCGGCCAGCCGCGCTCATTCCCATCCCAAGCAGAGTTGTGGAAGATAAGCGAACATTGCTTGCCGTCACAATTGTAGCCATCCAGAATCCGCACGATGTGGCGTTCGCGATTCGTGTTTCTATCGAGCCACGAGCCGGTAGCACGGGCATTGCGGCGCCCAATGCCAAATCCGCGCAAGTTGGGGTTCTGGGTGTCTACCCCGTGGGCCAACCCGGCGACTATCGACTCGACGCATCTGCCGCTCTCCGACAAAGCACGGATGCGAGTCATCTATGCCTTCGCCTTGAGTTGCGGGCTCTCCATGGAAAAGAGCCTCTCCGAGGTTTGAAAGTTACTCTATCTTCACCGCGATGGCTTCCAGTGGAATAGCGACGACCTCTGCTACAATTTTACGAGTGGGCCGACGTAGCTCAGTTGGTAGAGCAGCCGATTCGTAATCGGCAGGTCACCAGTTCAACTCTGGTCGTCGGCTCCATTTTCCCGCCTTACTTCTATATTCCCTCGGTAGAGTTCACAGCTTGAAAGTCGGTCCGTTAGGAGTTAAATCTTGCGAATTTTCAGGGCTGGAGCCCTCTATTTTGCACTCGTATTCGGAGCGGGCTTCCTGCTAGGGCCGATTCGGCTATTTTGGATTGTTCCGTGTTGCGGAACAAGAATCGCTGAGCTGATAGAGTCGCCCATCATGTTTGTCGTGATGGTGGCAGCGGCATATTGGATGGTTCGGCGTTGTAAGGCGCCGCTTACGGATGGGGCTGGTGGCGCTCCTGCTCACGCTGATTGCCGAATTTGGGTTTGTGCTTTGGCTGCGCGGGATGACCGTCGCGCAGTATCTTGCTACCCCCGACCCAATTTCTGGAACAGTTTACTACTTCATGCTGGGAGTGATGGCGGTGCTACCACTTTTCATCGATAGGAAATATCGATAGGAACGAGTTTCCATGAGCTTCGAGGGATTTCTGCCGCTACTGTTGCAAAGGATAGCCGTCTTCATCCGGCAGCTTGTTGTTGACGCGTAGGACTTTCATGCCCGGCTTGACTTCGGTGAACACCACGAGAGCAATCGCTCCGGGAATTGCGACCACCGCTTCTCTCGCCATACCGTTGGACGGAAGCGCGACAGGTTCTGCTTGCGCTTCTCCCTGGTAGATTTTTCCCGCCCAATGCTGCTTATATTCAGTTCCCGACATTTTCAGTAGCTTGAGCAGGGCGTCATGCTCCACCGTACCTGCAGAGCGCGTAAACAGCTTGACGGGCACCCCTCCCGACCACGTGCGTTTCTCTCCAGAGAAGATTTTTATGAGTTCTCCCATTTGGACTTGCGAAACGGAGTTGTTAGGGCTCACGACGACCGCGATGCTGCGGTTCTGGTTCTCTGCACGAGGAGTCGCCCCGACCAGAAGAAGGGCAACTACCAGCAAAAGTGCGTTGGTTCGAGCCCGCATATTGAGTTCCGCTATCAAAATGCAAACACCAGCTGCAGTTGCAGCGTGTTCAGGTCGTTCAATTCCTTGCGTATTGTGTGATCCAGTTGTGTCTTGATGGCGAAGCTTTCATTGAAATCGTAGCGGACCCCGAACGTGGGCCCGTGACGCAACTGCACGTCATCGTGATAAATACTCTTTGTATTGGCGTTCACGTATTGATAGCGGAAGAACGGTCGGAAGTTGCCGAACCTTCGCGATATCTGCGAGTAGAACGCCGGCATGTTGTAGACGCTACCGCCCTGTTCATATGTATTACGGAGCAGAAAGCCTTCGTTCAGGAACTCAATGCCTCGCCCTTTATAGACCACATGTGCGTTGACGATGGTTTGCCCCAGGCGGACACTAGGCCCCTTCAGGAAATCGCTGATGCGGTCGTGATAGATGGAAGCGCCCAACTGCAAGCCTGGAGCGAAGTCGGGGCGAAGAAACAAACCCACGTTGACGTGATTGCCATTATTTTCGTCGAAGCCCAAACCTGTGAAGTCTGTGTCGTGTCCAGTCTTCAGATCGGGGCGGATCGTGTCACTCGAGCCATATTCGGCCAAGTAGTTCAGTCCCCACTTGCCGGAGGGAATCGATCCCGTCGCCGACACGCCGATGGCTTGCGTGGGTAGCAGACCCCCATCGTTGGCGAATTCCATGACGAGAGGGCGGTCCGCCGTCGTCTGCAACCACTTGCCACTGTGAAACGCAGTGTTGTAGTAGCCGATTCCTGTGTGATACCGGCCGAAGGACAGCTTGAGGTGGTCATTGTGGTCATACTTGAACAGGATGCGCTCCATGTCGATGCTGAAGCTTTGAGCGTCTCCTTGTCCGAAGATGATTTCGGCCAGGACACTCGCCTTCTCCGAAATCTTCGAGGTTAGGAAAAGGTCAAAATCGCCGGAGTAGAAATTGCCAGCTGATCCCGGGACAAAGCCGAAGGTTCCAAGTTCCGGCTGCCTCTGGTCGAGGACTTTGTAGTTCAACTCCCCGAATCCGCGCCATTGAATGCCATGGACCGCAATGCAGTTGGATCCCGGGTATCTCCTCCAGAATGCTTTCGCGGTCGATAGTGTCTGCTGGCACGGTGAGTGGGCGGTGGGCGGGTTTGGCTGGAACACTGGCTGGCGTTGCCTGATTCTGTTTGGCTTCCAGGGCGGCGAACTTTTCCTGCAATTCCTTCACCTGTTGCGAAAGAAGACGGATTGTCTGCTGGTCAGTCAGATCCGTATCCTGAGTGTGCGCTGTTCCCGCCAGCATCAGAACAAGTAATACAGTCTTGGGACACCGCGGCATATTCTCGTTCTCCTTGGGAAGCCTGACAGCGGGAGAGCTGCACGCCACACGATCCCTAAGAGTTAGCTTGGTGAGGTGGAGGCATTGTGGCAAGGCTCGAAGGTATATATAGGGTGGTTTCGAGTCGCACGAAGGACCGGAGCAGAAAATTATGCGAAGCTTCTCTCTCGCGTCACGATTAGCCGCAACTAAGGACGTGGGCCGTCGTCGGGCTGTGCGCTGGCAAACGAAAAGGCCACCCGGCAACAGGGCGGCCTTTTCTTAAGGGAGAATCGTTCAGGCGGAGATTCCGCCAAAACTTTTCAGAATCAAATCTTATGATTCGAAAAGAGCGAGTGTCAAGCCTTTTTTAGGAAATAATGGCTTTGTTTTCAATGGTTTACAAAAATGTTCTCCAGTAGCACAAAAATCTCATTTTCGAGATTTTGTAGACTCAAATGAGCCTAACCCGTCTGTCTGGAGCCACTTGCATCGGTTTTCCCTGCCTCGACGGAAGGGCCGTCCAAGTGCAAGGAGATGAATTCTTGCCCTTTGGCGACGCTCCGGACATGCTTGGGAAACATCCGGCTGGCAACCACTCTCAGGAAGCCAAATCCGATGCCAAACACCAACGCCAGCACCATCAGTACGGTGGCCAGCGCAAATACGTTCAGGATGACGTAGCCGAGGTTGTCTTTCTTGTTGAAGGCCCAGCGCTCGTTCCATATCACGTCGGCGTCGTAGTTGACGGAGTGCAGCAGTTTGCCCACCGCGTTGGGTGTGAGCAGGCCGGAAACGATCACGACCATGGGCCCGGTGCGGCGCGTATAAATCTGTTCTAGATTGATGAGCGCGGGACCGTTGGGATTTTGCTGCGCATTCGCCATTTTGTGCGCGTCGTCAATTCGCTTGAGGTGTTCGGTGGCGAGTTGAGGAGTGGGATATTCGATGAGCGTGACGGTAGCATCGCCGGGATCAGCCTGGTATTTGCTGAGTACGACTTCGGCTCCAGCAGCGAAGTCGACGAGTTGGGCGCTGACCGGCGCGCCGATCTTGTCCAGTGCTACAGGGCCCCCGGCGTAGCGCGTGGAATTTGGAATCTGTGCTTTTTTCGAAAGATAGCCCGGCAAGTCAGGCGTCTTGGCATCACCTCCGCTAGCCGTGGGCAGCATGGTCGCCAGTTCGCGCAACTGCGCGGCGGACATGGCGGTGAGCTTGTCGAACCCAGCTTGCACGACGATATTGGCGCGATAGAAAATCACATGCTCGTTATTGGACGAAGCGAGATCGCCGATGCTCTCGTCGTTCATCTGCGGCTGGCGATAATAAAGGAAGGCTCCGAGCGCGCCGGTGGCATCGTGGAAACGCAGAGCCTTGACCTTAAGATGTCGCCCGTTCTGTTCGTAAGTGGCAGCTTCGAGGTTGATGAAGCCGTCTTCCTGCAACAGAGGAGCTTCGGCCGGGTCGGCAATTTTAGGGTCCGTGACAGTCTGGTCTCGGGTGGAAAGCTGCCATCCACCAAAGTTTTCCGGCAATAGCGTAGGGGCGGGCACGGCTTGCGTTGCCGAAGCTGGCAAAACCATCGCAAGAACAAGAGAAAGCGAGAGTAAGCGCGACACTGCCGTCATAAGAGCCACAGATACTTAGACTACAGAGGCGGGCAGAAAGTTTCCAGGTGGCGGAATTTGGCTGTAGATGCTCCAAGATAATGTCACCCCCTAACTGCAACGAGACTTTGTCACCCTGAAAGGATGGTGACGATGAGTCAGAAAGAGTTCCAACGGGT
>JAYVEP010000032.1:0-16565 GCA_043749225.1 Acidobacteriaceae bacterium | reverse complement strand
GCCACCGTAAGTATCGACAATAATCTTGCGGCCTGTGAGACCGGAATCGCCCATCGGCCCGCCAACTACAAACCGGCCCGTGGGATTGATGTGGTACTTGGTGTCAGCGTCAAGCAGGTTCGCAGGGATGGTGGCCTGAATCACGTACTTCAGGATGTCCGCGCGCAATTCCTCGGTGGAAATATTCTCGGCATGCTGGGACGAGATCACAACCGCGTCCACCCGGAAAGGTTTGCCAGCTTCGTTGTATTCCACTGTAACCTGGGATTTGCCGTCAGGACGGAGGTAAGGAAGTTTACCACTCTTGCGGACTTCGGAAAGCTTCAGGGTCAATTTATGGGCCAACGAAATTGGCATGGGCATCAGCTCTTCGGTTTCGTTGCAGGCGTAACCGAACATCATGCCCTGGTCGCCAGCGCCGCCGGTGTCTACGCCCATAGCAATATCGCCGGACTGTTTGTTGATGCTGGAAATTACCGCGCAAGTGTTGGAATCGAAACCGTAAAGCGCGTTGTCGTAGCCGATGGAAGAGATGGTGCCGCGGACGAGCGCCTGGAAATCCACATAGGCGCGTGTGGTGATCTCGCCGGCAATGACGACGAGGCCGGTGCAGGTCAGCGTTTCGCAAGCCACACGGCTGGCAGGATCTTCAGCTAGGCATGCATCGAGAACGGCGTCCGAAATCTGGTCAGCAATCTTATCGGGGTGACCCTCGGTCACCGATTCTGATGTAAACAAAATACGATTATTAGAAGGCAAATTAGAGGCTCCTTATCGCAGTTGGTGCTTCTACCTGAAGGTCGGACGCAGGCAAACTAGGGCCAGCTTGCGGTAACCTCTTAAGGCTACCAAAGCGGGCCCTGCTAGGCAATGGCTTTGGGCCCAACGAAGGGCAGAACGTGCCGAGATGGGAAATTCTGCGCTGTATGGTCTTAAGGATGCAGTGAACGGAATCAGTTTGACTTCGGCGGTGCCGCGCCGATGGACTGCAAACCGGCAGACGTAAAGGTCAAAGTCTCTGGTTGGCCATCGACGCCACGGATCGGTATGCGCCTGCCATTCATGGAGACTTGCAGCGCGACCGGGTTCCCGATCCTCACCACAACTTTGTTGGAAGCTTTCAGCGTCGTCGACTGCCCAGGTGACAAGATCGCTTCGGAAGGAGGCTGAGCGTCCACAGTCGTCGAGAGCCAAACTTCGTCGACCGCTCGAAGAGAAAGTTCGAAGCTGCCGGAAGTAAAGGCTGTCGAATTCGCAGGCGCTGAACTGGCAGAAGTCGGACCAGCCATCGTAGAGCTCTGCACGCCTGTTGGCGACGTCTCCGAAGATGCGGAGCCCGGAGACGATGACGTTGGGGCTATCGGAGATGTGACTGCCGATTCCGCAACGGAAAGGTTCTGCGGAGGCTTCCGGTGCGTGTAGTAGTGCCAGGCGGCAAAAAGCAAGGTTCCGATCACCACGATGACCGCCATGGAACCCCAAGGCAGCGGCTGGGAGGAACTAAGGTCCCGCAACTCTTGAGCGGTTTGGGCTTCGGTTGGGTCGGCAATTGTGGGCGTTGGGCTGGATTCTCCGGCGGCTTCCAGGTAGTCGGCCACGACTACTTCGTCATCCAGACCAAGGTGCTTGGCGTAGGCGCGTACGAAGCCTTTGTTGAAGATACCGCCGGGCAGCAGATCGAACTTTTCCTGCTCCAGCGCCTTCAGCGAGCGCACGCCGATTTTGGTCGCAGCCGAGACTTCTTCCAGGGTCATCCCCCGCTTTTCGCGCTCTTTCTTCAAACGCTCGCCAAAAGAGACCACCGTGTTTCGACCCTCCCGCTTACTATGGAGCGGGATTCATCATATGGGAAATCGGCGAAATGTGAAGGAAAATTCGATAGCATCGAGCAAAGACACGGAGCGATAGGCGCCTCGCCTGTCCGCTCTTAGAGGGTTTTGCGGGGAGGGCTCGCAAGCAAGATTTCACACTGCCTAACGAAAAAACCTCGGGCTTCGCCCCGAATGCCGCGGGCGAGGGCGCCTCGGCCTATGTGAGATTCAGTTGGGTATCAGGCAGGGTACTGGGTACTAAGGTTTATTGCCTCGCCAATTTAGCGGTGCCTATAATTAGAAACCCGTAATCTCCAGTTTTCCGAAGGACTTGGATGTCAGACGCCGCAGGAACCGAGCGCCAGCCCACATCGGAGCTGAGCATCTTCCACGAGGTCGCGAAAGCGCTTACCTCGTCGCTGGAGCTTGATCCGATTCTGCAAACCATTATGCAGAAGGTGGCGGAGTTCTTTCGCCCCGACAACTGGTCCCTGTTGATGGTCGACGAACAGCGGAACGAACTCTATTTCGCCATCGCGATTGGCGAGGCTTCCGAGGCGGTCAAGAATCTTCGCTTGAAGATGGGTGAGGGGATTGCTGGCTGGGTAGCTCAGCATGGCGAGCCTCTGATTGTTCCCGACGTTTCGAAGGATGAGCGTTTCGCTAAGCGAATCGACGCGGCGACGAAGTGGGAGACGCGCTCCATCGTCTGTTTGCCCTTGCGCTCGCGGCACCGCGTGCTCGGCGTGATTCAGCTCGTCAACATCACTCTGCACAACTATACCGAAAGCGAAATGTTCTTCCTGAACGCGCTGTGCGACTATGCCGCCATCGCGATTGAGAATGCGCGCGCGGTGGAGAAGATTCAGGAACTGACCATTACCGACGACTGCACGGGCCTCTACAACGCCCGGCACCTTTATAAAGTGCTGGACACGGAAGTCTACCGCTCGGCGCGCTACGCGTATGAATTCACCATGATCTTCATTGATCTGGATCACTTCAAGGCGGTGAATGACACACACGGTCACCTGATCGGCAGCAAACTGTTGGCTGAGATGGGCTACGTCATCAAATCGCAATTGCGCCTGATTGACTACGCCTTCCGCTACGGCGGAGATGAATTTGTCGTCCTGTTGCCACAGACCGACAAAGATCAGGGGCTGGTGGTAGCTCGCCGTATTCGCGATTCCCTGCGGGCCAGTGAGTTTTGCAAAGCGGAAGGCCTGAACCTGAACGTGCGCGCCAGCATGGGTCTGGCCACCTATCCGCATGATGCCAAGACACCGCATGAAATCATTCGCCAAGCCGACGAAATGATGTACGCCGTGAAGAACAGCACGCGGGACAGCATTAGCGTGGCGCAGCGCGGAGTGGTGCAGTAGGGCGGCTATCGGCTGTTAGCTGTCGGCCCTCGGCTGCTATCGAATGCTCACAAGTGCGCTGGGCTCAGGCCGACTGCTGAAGGCCGACAGCCTACTTCACCCGCTTCCACGCGGAGGGGTTCGCGGGCGCATTTGGATTCACGCCGAAATCCCACACAAACAGGTTCATTCCCTCTTTGCCCAGCATTTCGACAACAGCGTATTCGCCCGGAGCCAGATCACTGACCGGCGTCAGTTTGACCCAGCCGCCCGTAAGCGGCTCGGTCTTCGTCTCGACGAACTTCTGCTGCTGGCTGACCTTCCCATAGATCGCAATCTTGACGTTGCCCACAATCCGCACTTGCTTCTTCACCTCGGCGCGCACAATGCGGAAACGTTCGGGAGATTGCTCCGACGCGGGTTGATGGACGGCAGTAACCCTAGCGCCAAGGTCGCTGCTGGCGTTGGCATCGTCTGGCGGCGGGCCGACAAAAATCACCGGACGAGTCTGGTGCGACTGCACGAAGGCATGCAGCCCGGTAAGCTCGACACTCTGCTTCTGGCTGGCCACCGGGTTGAGCGCTCCGCGCAGAATATTCTTGCCGACATTGCGGTTGAGCTCGCCACCGTTCTGCGAAATCTCCACCAACTCCTGATCGCCTTTGAAGGTATCCAGCAGCAGCACGCCACCATCTGCGGGAAGGCGCAGGCCGGGAGCAACTTCGGGCGTTCGCGCTTCTTCTGCCTTGAGTTCCGTTTCGAGTTCTTTGTCGAGTTCGCGAGCCTCTGGAGAATCGGTGCTGGTCGCGCGGCCAGCATTGAATTCCTCAGTAGCTTTCCAGTCGATCAAATCTTTGGGAAGCTCTTCCCACTCCTCGCGGTCGGAACTCATGTAGCGGACGCGGTCGCCCTTCACCTCATACTTGGAGACAGATTGATAAGTGCCGTCTTTCAGGATTAGACGCTTGGCGGCTGCGGCCGTGGCGGGAAGAGTTGAGAGCACTGCCCACACAAGGATCGCCAGTAACCCGAGTAGCCAAGATCGAAGTGTTGAACGTTTCGTCATTAGTTTGTTAGATGCAGATTATTGTAGCGCCGGGGTGCCCCGCCTTTGTCGCGCTTTGTGCGGCAGGGCAGGGTTTTCGAATTCACTGTCCGAAGAACCCCCGCCCTGCCGCACAAAACGCGACAAGGACGGGGCACCCAAACTCTTGCTCTGACAGCAGAGCTACAAAAAAGCTATGCAACCTCCTCGCGTTTTGGCATAATTGTTCGTGCGCCCAGCCTGCACAAATTTCAAAAGACAATTTAAGGTGAGGACAAGATGTCGGCAAAGTACATCTTTGTAACGGGCGGTGTTGTGTCTTCGTTGGGTAAGGGACTGGCGGCGGCCTCCATTGGCTGCCTGCTAGAAAGCCGCGGGCTCTCCGTCAACCTGATGAAGTTCGATCCCTACCTCAACGTCGATCCGGGCACGATGTCGCCGTTTCAGCACGGCGAAGTCTACGTTACCGACGACGGCGCAGAAACCGATCTCGACCTCGGCCACTACGAACGCTTCACCCACGCCAAGCTCAGTCGCGACAATAACTGGACCACCGGCCGTATCTACGAGCAGATCATCACTAAGGAACGACGCGGCGACTATCTCGGTAAGACCGTGCAGGTAATTCCGCACGTCACCAATGAGATTAAGGCCGCGATGAAGAAAGTCGCGCAGGATGTGGATATCGTCCTGGTCGAAATCGGCGGCACGGTTGGCGATATCGAGTCGCTGCCGTTCATTGAAGCCATTCGCCAGATGCGCCAGGAGTTGGGCCGCGAACACACTCTGTTTGTGCATGTAACGCTGGTTCCATTTATTGCTGCCGCTGGCGAGTTGAAGACCAAGCCGACGCAGCACTCGGTGAAAGAGCTGCTGAGCGTTGGAATTCAGCCAGACATTCTTCTGTGCCGCACTGATCGCTTCCTGGCGAAAGACATTAAGTCCAAAATTGCGCTCTTCTGCAACGTCAGCGAAGAGGCTGTCATCACCGCCAAAGACGTGGCTTCCGTCTACGAAGTGCCGCTTGGGTTTGCCAAGGAAAATGTCGATACGCTTTGCCTGAAGTATTTGCACATCGACGCTCCCGAGCGGAATATGCAGGCGTGGGAAGAGCTGGTCCATCGCTGCTACAACCCTAAAGACGAAGTCAAAATTGGCATCGTCGGCAAATATGTTGAGTACGAGGATTCGTATAAATCTTTGAAAGAAGCGCTGGTTCACGGCGCGCTTGCACACAACTTAAAACTCAGCGTGAGCTGGATTGAAGCCGAGGGTCTGGAAACTTCGGATGAATCGTACGAAGCCCAAATCGAAATGTACGACGGCATTTTGGTTCCCGGAGGCTTCGGCAAACGCGGAATTGAAGGCATGTTGCAGGCAATTCGTTACGCACGGGAAAAGAGGGTTCCCTACTTCGGAATCTGTCTTGGCATGCAAACGGCATGTATTGAATTTGCGCGCAATGTTGCTGGTTTGGAACACGCAAACTCGAGCGAATTCGATCCCGCGACACCGCATCGCGTGATCTACAAGCTGCGCGAACTGCGCGGCGTAGAAGAACTGGGCGGCACCATGCGACTCGGAGCCTGGCCCTGCAAGATCGAGCCTGACACGCTGGCGCACAAGATTTATGGCAAGCTCGAAATCAGTGAGCGTCATCGCCATCGCTACGAGTTCAATCGCGAATACGAAGAGCCCTTGGTTGCGGCAGGACTGCGGATTTCCGGCTCGACGCCCGACGGAACTTACGTTGAAATGATCGAACTACCGGATCATCCCTATTTTGTGGGCTGCCAGTTCCATCCGGAGTTCAAGTCGAAGCCGTTGGAACCGCATCCGTTGTTCAAGGAATTTGTCGGCGCGGCGTATGCGCACGGGCAACGACGCCGGACGGCGAGAGAAGCGAATACGGTGGAAATGTTTCATCGACCGGAAAAGCTGGCGCGAAGGTAAATCCCGGTTTCGAGTTTCGATTTTCCAGTTTCGAGAACGGTTTTGGGAAGGGCATCGGCTTCAGCCGTGCCATAGAGCGAACAAAGAGACCTGACTTTAGCCGCTGAGGCAGCCTTTCCAATTTCGAAATAGACGCACCCTCAGGGGCTGAAGCCCGATTTGGCTTGGGTGGCACGACTGAAGTCGTGCCCTTCCCGCAGTGCTCTAACACGCTATCAATGATGTTTGCCGTTAAATGATGTTTGCGGTTCAAGGCTCGCAACTACTTTGAAACCTATTCCCTTCCAAATCGGCGATGTCACCATCGGTAACGGCGAGCTGTTCCTCATCGCTGGTCCTTGCGTGATTGAAAGCGAAGCCCACGCCATCAAGATGGCGGAGGTAGTAAAGGGTGTAGCGCGTTCGTTGAACTTACCCTACATCTTCAAGGCTTCTTACGATAAGGCGAATCGCACCTCCATCGGCAGCTTTCGCGGACTGGGGATGGACGAAGGCCTGCGCATCCTGGGAAAAATCCAGCAAGAAGTCGGCGTACCCGTCCTCACTGACGTGCATGAAATTGCAGATGTGGAACGCGTGGCGGACGCGGTGGACGTAATTCAGATCCCGGCTTTTCTGTGCCGCCAAACCGATTTGCTGATCACCGCCGCAAAGACCGGCCGCGCCGTCAACATCAAAAAAGGCCAGTTCGCCGCACCTTGGGACATGGAATACGCAGTCGAGAAGTGTCGCGCGACGGCCAATCCGAAAATTCTATTAACCGAGCGCGGCGCGACCTTCGGCTACAACAATCTGGTCGTCGATATGCGTTCTCTCCCCATCATGCGGAAGTTCGCACCCGTAGTTTTCGACGCCACGCATTCGGTGCAGCTACCTTCAGCCTCCGGCGAAAAGGGCAACGCAGCCAGCGGCGGCCAACCAGAATTCATTCCCGTACTAGCGCGGGCGGCAGTGGCAGCAGGCGTGGATGGAATCTTTCTGGAAGTTCACGACAATCCCAAGGAAGCCAAATCCGATGGCGCCAATGCGCTGGATCTCAAGCTCTTGCGGGGAGTGTTGACGCAGTTGCTGGCGGTACACAAGGCTGTGCAGTAAAGAGGGCTTCCGATCGTGTGGAAGCGGAGCTTGCTCCGCTTGATTTTGACGCTAAGTGCGTGGGCGCTTCAGCGCCGCATTAGCTTTTCAGTCTGACACCAACTACAGGATCAACAAGTCAAAGGCAAGCAAGCTCCGCTTCGACACCAGCTTTTCCACGCGACTACGGATTATCCCGCAGCGCTTCCTGCGCACCAATCAATTCCCGCGCCTCATCTCGAATCAAGGGAAGATACCGGGCAAACACGACTGCTCCCACAATCGACGCTGAGCCGCCAATCGCCACAGCTATTGGCGCTCCCAAGCGATGCGCGACCGCTCCGCCAAAAAACGCTCCAAACGGAGCCATGCCCATGAACATCATCGAGTACACCGCCATCACGCGGCCACGCAGCGCATCCGGCGTCATGGACTGAATCAGCGTGTTCGACGACGACATCTCCAGCATCATGCAATAGCCGACGGGCAACAACAGCAGCGTGGAAAGCCACAGTGTTCGCGACAGCGAGAATGCAATCAAGAACACCCCGAGGCCTCCCGCAGCGAAGGCGACCCACTTACCCAATCCGCGAACGCCTTTGCGCGAGGCCAGCGTCAGCGCGCCAAACATAGCTCCCACCCCGGTAGCGCCCATCAGCGTACCTAGAGCCTTCGGGCCGCCATGCAGAATTTTCGCCGCGAAGATTGGCATCAGTACCGTGTACGGCATGCAAACCAGGCTCACCAATCCCAAAAGCAGGAGCAGCGCCCGAATCGGCGCGGCACGGTTCACAAAACGGAAGCCTTCAATCAAGGATTCCAAAGGCGAAACGTCACCGCTTCTGCGCGGGCAATGCACCTTCATCAGTAACAGGCCAATAATCACAGCAATGTAACTTGCGCCGTTGGCAAAAAAGCACCAGCCTTCACCAATCAAAGGGATAAAGATGGCGGCGATTGGCGGCCCAATCATTCTGGCGCCGTTGAACATGGAAGAGTTCAGCGCGATGGCATTCATCAAGTCTTCACGCCCCACCATGTCGCTGAGGAAGGATTGCCGAGCTGGTAGATCGAAAGCGTTCACGATGCCAAACATGACGCTAAGCACGATGATCTGCAACACGCTGATGCGCCCCGAAATCGTCAGCCACGCCAGCAGAAAGGCGAGCAGCATCGAGGAAGTCTGCATCGCAATTACAACGCGGCGGCGATCCAAACGATCCGCCAGCATGCCGCCCAACGGAGCAAAAATAAATATCGGAAACTGCGTGCAAAATGCCACCGTCCCCAGCAGAAGCGACGACCCCGTTAGGCGGTAAACCAGCCACGACAGCGCCGTCGACTGCATCCACGTACCGACCAGCGAAATCAGCTGTCCACCAAAAAACAGCTGAAAATTCCGATGCTGCAGCGCGCGAAACGTCGTGCGCAACACTCCGGGAGGCGCGCCCCACGATGTCGCGGAGCCAACTGATTCTGAACTCGATGAAGTCGGGTTGACCGAAGCAGGCATGGAAACTAAATTTTTCACTCCTCGATTCGATGCTACAGCCTGCAAAAGAATTCGCCCAGCAGGAATTCGCCGAGCACGATAAGGACCGACGTCTCCACAGGGTCACTAAATCTTCACTTTCCCAAAGGCCCCAAACGCGGTAAAGTGGGTGGGTCCTCAAAGAACGTTCCCCTAGGACTCTGAGGGTTTCTCGCTTCGTCCCCGTTGAAGTGGAGACCGGTTTGGTCTTGGATCGTGCAGCGCCAGGCCCAACTTGATGCGGCTACACTGCTCTCGACGCTAGGTGAGAGCCCTCACAAACGCCCGGGAGGCATGAAAAATGGCTACTTCGCAGGCTTTCATCGAACGACGCGCAGCCCAGCGCTTTGACTTCCATCGCTCCGTCTCGGTACGCCGAGGAGCGGAGGAGGGCCTCGCCTTCACGCAGGATTTAAGCGCGCGCGGCATGTTCCTCTACACCGACATGGTTCTGTGCGTGCTCGACGATCTCGAACTTGTGCTGAATATGCCTTCTGAAATTACTTTGTCGGAAGACGTGCGGGTGCGCTGCCAAGTGCGCGTGCTGCGCGTTCTCCCCGCAGCCACCAGCCACAAGAGCGGCGTCGCTGTCCTGGTCAAGAACTACGAGTTTTTGAAGGAAGCTCACCCGATACCGGCGCCGCGGCCAGCCCAGGAGCCCACGCTGGAAGAGGAAGTTGCGCTGCAACACAAATCGACGGCCTGGACGACTTCCGGGGCAAGATAAAATTCAACCTAAGATGTTGCTGTCCATTGACTTGTCCTGCCCCCACCCTTAGCATTCCTGCAATGATTGAGGCCATCTCGCACTACCGCATTGTCGAAAAGCTCGGTGGTGGCGGGATGGGCATCGTTTATAAAGCCGAAGACACGCGCCTGGACCGCTTCGTCGCCCTCAAGTTCTTGCCTGAAGAGTTAGCCCAGGACCGCCAAGCTTTGGAGCGATTTCGGCGCGAAGCCAAAGCCGCCTCCGCCCTGAATCATCCCAACATCTGCACAATCTACGACATCGGCGAAGAAAATGGTAAAGCCTTCATCGCTATGGAGTTTTTGGATGGCATGACGCTCAAGCATCGCATCGGAGAAAAGCCCGTCGAAACGGAAGTCTTGCTGGGTCTGGCCATCGAGATTGCCGACGCCCTCGACGCTGCGCACTCCAAAGGCATCGTCCATCGCGATATCAAGCCAGCCAATCTCTTTGTGACCGAGCGCGGGCACGCCAAGATTCTGGATTTCGGACTAGCCAAGGTTGCGCCGGGGAGTTCGCCCAACAAAAGCGTAGCGACTGACGCCACCGCTGGATCGACCGCCAACACAATCGGCGAGCAGCACCTCACCAGCCCCGGCTCGACGCTGGGCACAATCGCCTACATGTCGCCCGAGCAGGCTAGAGGCAAAGACCTCGACGCGCGCACAGACCTGTTCTCCTTCGGCACGGTCCTCTACGAAATGGCAACGGGTACGTTACCCTTTCGCGGAACCAGCACGGCCACCATCTTCGAAGCCATTCTGAATCGCGACCCCGCGCCTGCGATCCGTCTCAACCCGGACATTCCGCCTAAGCTCGATGACGTCATCAACAAGGCGTTGGAAAAGGATCGCAACCTGCGCTACCAAACCGCCGCCGACATGCGCACGGATTTGCAGCGCCTGAAGCGCGATACGGGTTCTACCAGAGTCACCGCCGCCCCGGAACAGCCCGGGGAACCGCACCAACGCAACAAGCCCTGGATTCTAGTCGCGGGCATCACCGCCGTCCTCCTGCTCGCCGCAGGTGCCTGGTACTTGCGCACAACCAAGACATCCGAAATCGACTCCATCGCCGTGCTTCCCTTCAACAATGCTGGCGGAGATGCTAACAACGAGTACCTTAGCGATGGCATTACCGAATCCTTGATCGACAACCTCGCCCACGTGCCCCATCTGAAGGTGAAGTCACGCAACACGGTCTTCCGCTTCAAAGGGAAGGATGTGGATGCACAGAAGGCGGGCAACGAGTTGGGCGTGTCGGCGCTGGTGAGCGGGCGAGTGGTGCCACGGGGTGACAGCATCGAAGTGAGTGCCGAGCTTACCAACGTTCGGGACAGCACCGTAATCTGGGGCCAGCACTACAGCGGTAAGAGCTCCGATATCATCTCGCTCCAGCAGCAAATTGCCAGCGACATCGCGGAAAAATTGCGCTCTAAACTCAGCACGGCCGAAAAGCAGCAAGTCACCAAGCAAGGCACTCAGAATCCGGAAGCCTATGAGCTGTATTTGAAGGGCCGTTACTCGTGGAACAAGCGGACGCCTTCGGACCTTGCCACTGCAATCTCCTATTTCAATCAAGCCATCGCTAAAGACCCCAGCTACGCGTTAGCGTACGCAGGTCTGGCCGATACCTACAGCGTATTGCCTACCTACGGTGGCAATCCCAGCGAAAGCTTTCCAAAGTCGAATGCCGCCGCGCGCAAGGCGCTGGAGTTGGATGCGAACTTGGCCCATCCCCATGCTGTTCTGGGCGCCAATGAGATGGAGTACGACTGGGATTTTGCCGGCGGAGAGGCCGAGTACAAAAAGGCCTTCCAGCTCGATCCCAATGATGCCACGGCTCACCAATGGTATGCACTAGATATTGCCTCGATGGGCGGCAGGGAGCAGGAAGCGATTACCGAGGTCACGCGCGCCCATCAGCTCGATCCCCAGTCCCTGATCATCAGCATGCAGGTTGGGGAGGTGCACTCTTGGATACGGCAGTACGACGAGGCCATCGCTGTCTGTTCGAAGCTGGCGAGCGAGAACCCAACTTTCGCCCGGGCGAATTTTTGCTTAGCGGAAGCTTATTGGGGCAAAGGGATGTATCCGCAGGTCGTCGAAGAATACAAGCGCCACGGCGAACTCTCCGGCGACCGGAATGAGGCTGACTTTGCTGCTGCCCTCGAACAGGGTTTTCATGCCGCGGGCTGGAAGGGCGCTCTCAGCAAAGGCATTCAAGTCCGGCTGGCGCAGCGTAAGACCGGCCACTTCTCCGCCAGCGGCATTGCGGCTCTCTATGCCGGCTTGGGAAACAAAGAGCTAGCCTTCCAGTGGCTCAACACCGCTTACCAGGAGCATGATTGGCTGCTCGAGCGTCTGAAATCTAACTTCTTACTCGACCCCCTGCGCTCCGATCCGCGCTTCGCTGAACTGGTGCGCAAAATCGGCCTGCCGCAGTAGGCTACATTGACTTGCCTCCTTCTCACCATTAGGATTCCAGCGGCAACAGAAACCACCCAGCGATATTCTGCCGACCGCTGAAGCCTTATCGTTTTTTTTTGGAACACAACACGGAGCACTCGCCTGAGCACTGCGACCGAGACCGCTGGCACCGCCATGAACCATCCCCTCATTCACCTGGCGCCGGAACGCCGCCTCAAACTGCCCGCCCTGGTCTGCCTGGTCTTCTTTACCACCTGCGGCGGCGCATTCGCGTTGGAGCCCCTCATCGGCGCTGTAGGACCGGGCTTGGGCGTCGCTTTGATTCTGGTCACTCCTCTCGTTTGGAGCCTCCCCATGGCCCTGATGGCCGCCGAGCTCACAACCCTGATACCCGAGCAAGGCGGCTACTATGTTTGGGTCCGCGAGGCTTTAGGCTCGTTCTGGGCAGTGCAGGAAGGTTGGTGGAGCATCGCCTACACCATGGTCGTCATGGCCGGCCTTCCCGTTTTATTTGTCACCTACCTAACCTACTTCATTCCCACACTCGCTCCTTCGGCGGATGCTCCGCACTCCCTCATGGGACCGTTCCTACGCTGGCTGGTGGCGGCCCTCGTTATCGCTTGCGGGATGGCTCTGAATTTGCGCAGCGCGCGCGATGTGGGCCGCGCAGCCGAAGCTAGCACCATCGGCATCATCGGCGTTTTTGTGCTGCTCGTTCTTGTGTGGCTGCAACGGAGTGGTGCCCCGGCAGCTTCGTTGGGGATCGTGACCAGAGACCTCGCAACCCATCGCCAAGGGGCTCTACTGTTGGGTCTCTCGTTCATCGTCTACAACTACTCGGGCTGGGATAGCGCATCCACCTTTGCCGGAGAAGTCGATGAACCGCAGCGCAACTATCCGCGGGCGATTGCCATTGGCCTAGTCATTGTGGTCCTCTGCTATCTCCTTCCTGTGCTCGCAGGCGTGAGCGTCACCGTCGACCCGGCCGTCTGGAGCGCCGATGCTGGCTGGCCTGTGATCGCCAGGTTGGTCGGCGGCCCCTGGTTGGGAAGTCTGATGGCGGCTGCGGGACTTGTCTCCACCTGGTCCCTGTTCAACAGCTTGCTGCTGTACGTTTCCCGCCTGCCTTTCGTGATGGCCTGCGACGGCTGGCTCCCAACGGCGTTCGCCAGAGCGTCTTCCGAAACTGCTGTCCCCAAGCTGGCCATCATTTGCCTTTGCGCCATCACTGCATTGTTTGCCGCACTCTCTTTTGGCGGCCTGGCGGTGATCCAGTGCTTGCTCTATGCGTCCGCCCTTTCGCTTGAGTTCCTGGCGCTCGTCATTCTGCGCGTGCGCCGCCCAGACGCCCCTCGCAGTTTCCGTGTGCCCGGCGGCTGGTGTGGCTTGGCCTACGTTTGCATTGCACCTTTGGCATTCGCAATCCTGGTGTTAGCGGTCACTCTACGCGATTGGCGCTCGTTTCAGGGACAGTTGCTGGTAGTCGCCGGGGTCGTTGTCAGCGGTGTAGCCTTGTACTTTGTTCGGCGCGGAATCGCTGCGAGCCTTGCGGGCCGCACGGCGATTGAAACACCCGCCGGTCATTCTCCCGTCTCGGGATGAAGTTCGAGAGTCTGCAGCAGAAATTCGACAGGTGGAGGTCGGTAGTGCAACCCAACGAGCTAGTTAGGCAAGTGCAACGCTGTCTGGCGGAGGTTCTCAAAGAGTTCGCCTTGCGCTGCGGTGGCACTGTGCTCGATGAGCACGGCCTCCTGCTGGTCGCGGTGGACCATCCCTGCCCCATTTTCGTGAACAGCGCCTTGCGCACCGGACCTATCGGTGCCGAGGAGGCCCTGCACCGTAGCCAAGCCTTCTTCGCTGCCCGCAAGCATCCTTGCGAGACTTGGGTCCTCCTCGGTGCCGATGACGACCTGGAGCAAGCTGCCGTCTCTGCTGGCATGCGAGTCGCCATTGAACTCGTCGGCATGGTGTTACAGCAAAATCCGGAGCTGCCGGATATCCCTGCGGGCTCTGAGCTTCGCCGCGTCCAAGATGTCCAGGGAGTTCGCGATTTTACCCGTGTGGCCAAAGAAGCATTCGGCGGCGAAGCACCCGGGTTCGGTGATCTGATCGGTAAAATTTTTTCAGACCCGCGCTCACTCCTCGCTCCTGACACAGCTGGCTTTGTTGTCTACCACCAAGGAGAGCCCGCCTCGGTCGCCATGGCGATGGTTCAAGAAGGGGTCGCTTGGATCGGCTGGGTTGCCACGGCTGGGAAGTTCCGCGGACAAGGCCTTGGCCGCCTGGCCACCGCCGCAGCCACCCGCGCTGGCTTCGCGCTCGGCGCGGACTTTGCCTCGCTGGAGGCAACAAAAATGGGAGTCCCGGTCTACACCCGCCTGGGTTACCGCGAAGTCCTGCGCTACCGAACCTACTGGCCAGCGGAGTTTGTCGTTTGAGCCTGGTATGTCACGATGGAACGGAAGCAAGCGCATAAACGCCAGTCGGCGACAGGAACCAATTTTTGGTACCATGTGGATATGTCGGTGAGCAACTGCCACCACACTCCCCTATTTTGCGCTGCATTTTCGATGGCCCTTATCGTACAAACAGCATCCTACATAGTGACTAAGGTCACGTGTATTCGGTCAGCCGCGTAGTCTAAGATGAGTCAAAGCAAGATGGGTCAGCACGATTTGAAAGCGGGGTACTGAGTGCCTGCGGTTGCCGTAGCTATCCTGACAGAAAATAGCGCGCAGCTTCCCATTCTCCAGGGTCGTGTGGAGAGCACTGCCATCGCGCAGACCGTGTTCAGCCACGGCGGATTCCCCATGGGGCCGACCGACCCTATCCTGCGCCAAATCCAGGATTTGAATGTTGAAGTTGTACTGGTGGAAATGGAAACGGGCCATGCTGAGCGTGCGGCGGCAGCGATTGAGCTGCTGCACTCCACCACCAGCGACCTCGCCATCTTTGCGGTTGGAGCCATGACCCAGCCCATGGCAATCGTCGCGTCCATGCGTGCCGGCGCCTGCGAATATCTTGATCGCGATGGCAGCACCAGCGCGCTCCTCGAAGCTTTCACGCGGCATTCCGCCAAGCGGCAAAAGAGTCAGCGGCCTTCCGGACGCGCCCACGTTTTTGCTTTCATCAACGCCAAGGCGGGCTCTGGAGCCACTACGCTGGCCGTGAATACTGCCACGCAATTACAGCGCACCATAGGATCGGTCGCCCTAGTGGATTTTGCGCCTCTCGGCAATTGCCAATTGCACCTGAACGTAAAACCAAATTTCGGATTGGCCGACGCCATCCAGAATATGCACCGTCTGGATCAGTCGATGCTGGAAAATTTAATGACGCCGTCCGAAGGCGGACTCCACCTCCTGTCGGGACCCCAGCAGCCGATGCAGCTTGTGCCAACTCCCGCAGAGCTAGCACGACTCTTCGACCTGCTGGTTTCTAGCTATCGTTACGTGATTATCGACTGCTCAAGCCGAGCAGATACGTCGGTACGACTCATCACCGATCTTTCGAATCGCGTGCTGATGACGGCGCAGCCCGATCTGGTGTCTTTTTGGAGCACGAAGCACATGCGCCCCTTCCTGACCGACGGCGCGCAAAGCGAAAAAATTTCCTTAGTCCTGAACCGGTTTAAGAAGATTCCCGGCTTCTCCGACGAAGACATTGAAAAAGCCACGGCCAGTAAGATTTTCTGGAAGATTCCAAACCAGCACACGGCAGTAGCCCCTTCTATCGAGAAGGGCACGCCGATCGTCCTGCAAGACGCTCCAGAAGTGGCGAAAGCCCTGCGCGGCTTGGCCTCCGAGCTATCCCGCGGAGACAGCGCAACCGCTGGCACGGCCCCGGCGGCAGCTCCCGTCAAAGAAACCGGATTGCGACGCTTCTTCGGATCACCCCTGCGCGCCAGCAATTAGAAGCTGCTAGCTCTTAGCTTCTAGCTTCTAGCCAAGAACGAAAACCAACTCTGCGGAAGCACTTGCTGACGTCCACAACTTCTCCGCTGCAAAACCTCGTCTACCAAAGCAAACTCACAGAAATGAAGCTTTAGCTAGAAGCTAGGAGCTAGAAGCTAGAAGCGCCTCTCCCAGCCCAAATACCGTCACATACTTTTGTGCCCGCGATCACTTGCAATCGCGCTTTCGAGGGCGTAAGAGTAGTTTAGTTCCCTCGCGCGCGCTTCCTAAGGAGACTTCCATGCTGGCTAAGTGTGCGAACCCAATCTGCGGGGCCCATTTCCGTTACCTCAGCCAAGGCCGTGTCTTCAATGTTCCGCTTTATGGAACAGAATCAGAAAAAGGAACAGACAATGCACTCAGATGGTGCGCCTACCCGCAGCGCGTGGAACACTACTGGCTGTGCGCCGAGTGCCTGCTGAGCCTGACTTTGGTCATGCGCAAAGGTAAGGTCGCGGTCCAGCCCCGCTATCGCCAACTTACAGATGGAAGCGCCAGTCGCCCACAGAAAACGGCCTCCGCCGCAGCCTAGCTGCCGCGGATGTGGGGGTTGCTTACGTGGCGCGGACACTCTTGTCCGCGAAAAGCTGGGGTACGGACCGGGGACATGGGTAACAAAACAGACCGGGGACATAGGTAACACTTTGGCTCGAGGGA
>JAYVEP010000031.1:0-6447 GCA_043749225.1 Acidobacteriaceae bacterium | reverse complement strand
CTTGCGATCGCCCGATGAAGGTTCGGTTCGCATGGAGGGTTGCGACGTCAACCGCTTAGAGGAAAACGATCGCCGGCGGCTCCGTTGTCGCATTGGCTTCGTGTTTCAGGCGTTTCGCCTGTTTCACTCGCTCCCCGCTATTGAAAATGTGATGATCGCCGCCGAAATCTCCACCGGAAGGCAGAACAAAATCGAAGCAGCGCGTCAGTTGCTGGAAGAACTGGGTCTGGGAGAAAAACTGCATCTGAAGCCGGATGAGTTGAGTGGCGGCGAGAAACAAAGAGTCGCCATCGCTCGAGCCCTACTTTCCGATCCCCCCATAATACTGGCAGATGAGCCTACTGCGTCGCTTGACTTCCAAGCGGCACGACACATCAGCGAAATTTTACTTAAACTGGCGGCGGAACAGCACCGGACTGTTGTCGTCGTTTCACATGACCACCGTTGGTCGGCTTATGCACACCGGATTATTCAGCTTGAGAACGGTCGAGTAGTCGAAGACAGAAAAGGACAACCATGCACATTGGAACTGGAAACCCGTCCCGCGCGATCATAGGCAAAAGAGTTGCGCTGGGCACGGTCGTCATCATCATCGCATACCTTGTTTACGGATCGCGGTTGCACTCTACGAGTTCAACCGACCCGCTAGCCTTTACGGTTCAGGCATCCGCGCTTGCCAATGGGGCACAAGAGGAGAGCGTATTGCTTGCCAGCCCCGGACGGATTGAAGGGCAATCCGACATTCTCGAAGTGGGGGCTGGAATCGACGGTGTGATTCAGTCGATCTTCGTCAAAGAGGGTCAAAAAATTCGCAAGGGTGAGGTAGTGGCGGAACTCGATTGCCGCGAAATCAAATCTTCGCTGCCTCTGGCAAAATCTGAAGCTGAAAGTCTGAAGCAGGTGAGAGTGCGTTTATTGCGCGGCGGGCGGCCTCAGGAACGGGAAGGGGCCGCACAACGAACCGCCAAGGCGAAAGCGAACTGGGAGCACTCGTCGACCCAAACGGATCGGCAGCGACAGTTGTTTGAGGCTCACACCATTTCCAAGTCGGCGTACGACGATGCGAGGCGAGATGCCTCAGTTGCTCAGTCGGAATACCAACTCGCCGCGCAGGAAGAAGCCCTTGTCAACGCTGGACCGCTGCTCGAGGAAGTTGCCAAGGCCGACGCAGATGTGATCTCGGCTGAAAAACGAATTGAGTTAGCCGAAGAAAAACTGTCCAAATGCGTCATCGCTTCTCCCATGAACGGTACCGTCCTGCGGGTGATGCTACATCCTGCGGAATCGTTTGCACTGGTTGCACCCCGCCCCATCCTAACCATTGCCGACATTTCCGGGCGTCGTGTTAAGGCTGAAGTCGACGAGCGTGACGTCAGTAAGGTCCATCTGGGTCAAGTGGTGGTCGTTTCCTCTGAAGCCTTTGGAGGCCGGCAATTTACGGGGACGGTTAGCCGTATTGCCTCCGTCATGGGACGAAAGTCGGTAATTACCGGCGACCCAGCGGACAAAAACGATCGGGACGTGTTGGAAGTGGTTGCTCAACTTGAGCCTGAAGCGGTCGCATTGCCAGTAGGGTTAAGAGCTACCGTTCATTTTCGGCGTTAGAACGTAAAATGAGGAGGGCGGGGAGCCCTCCTCTAGTCATGATCGCTTGACGAGGCAAAGCCCCATCGACGCTGTTTCTGACGGCGTTACAATTTCACCGTTCGCTTCTTAAGAAGGCCGATACCGATCAAAGCTGTCCCAGCGAGAATCCACGTCCCGGGTTCAGGGGTTGCCGCCGTCAAGACCAGCGACAGATTAGACGAGTAAGTGGAATTCGGACCGCCCAAATTCGCCAGTACCGATTGGGGAGTTGAGTTTGCAAACTGAGCGGTAAAGATTCCATTCAGGTTTGCGGTCGCGCCCCCTAACTGGTGCACGGTGCCAACCACTCCGAAGGCCGCCGCCGTGTTGGTGCCTTGTTGATCCAGGTTGAACGCGGAAAGACCCAAAGGGTTGGCTGCTGTGATTAGCCCGTTATTTTGCGGTGTGCAATGCGTCAAACCCGCGCAATTGGACGACGGGGTGTTGGTTCCCAGCGGAATGAACGTCAATTCGACAGTAATATCGTTGTTTAAATTGAACGTCAGGAAGTTATTCAGAGAAAACACCATGTTCAACGGTTGAGAAAAGCTGTTAATATTCGCGATCAAACCGAACGTACCGTTGTATTGCACAAACGAGCCCGTTGAACTCGAAACTGTGAAATCGCCTTTCCCCGCGGGAGGCGATACGCAGACCGGATCGCCCGGCTGATTGCATAGCCAAGTAATTGAAGCTGCGCCTACCGTGGCAGTTCCGGCGATATTGAGCTGACTGCCATTAATTAATCCGGCCATGGCGGTGGTGGGTACCAACGCCGTTAGACCGCACAAAACGTTGAAAAAAAACTTGTTCATATAATCCTTCTGAATCTGCACTCCGAATTTAGTGTGAATGTGTAGAGCTGCTGTTCTAGCTATTTCCGCATGGGCTATGTCTCCATCTGGTGACCCCCTTTTCACCTTTCGTCGACGTGATCCATCGACTTACGACGTCTTAAGTTGGCCGCCAGGCACTGGCGCAATGGCCTTCCCACCACTGGTCCGCAAAGCGCTCGTAACCCGCTCCACGTCGTCGAAAATTCCGCATCGAATGGATACCAACACCCATCCGTTTCTAATGTCCGCTGCATACCGTCCAACATGAGGGCTCGGTAGTCCCAAGCCGCTCAGTGCTTCCTTGAGTCCCCACCTCCTGTGGTCTTCGTCGCCGAGCGAAAGCGTGCTCCAAATCGGGCCAGCGGCGACCATCTGAGTAGAGTCGGCCATGACGATAGACCCAAACCCCGCAAGCAGGCCCAACGTTCCACCCGCGCCCTTCACCGGCGGCTTCGAGATCAAAATCGAAATATCGTCGCTGAGGCATCCCGCCGAGATCAAACTGTCAACAGCTTGTTCAGCGTCAACTACATCTTCATAAAGTGCGAAAACGGAAGTGCTCACCACGGACCGCTCCCTCGCCTAAGATCATCTCCCCCTGGACAGGTTTCTCCCTACGAAGCTCTTACCCCTTGTGAGATAAACTCCGTCATGCAAATTAGGGGCCATTTTGGTGCTAACTAAGGTGGATGTGGTATCCCGCCTGGCCAATGGTAAGGTACTAACCTTTCAAAATCCGGTCGTGGGAGATTACCCTCAATATTTCAACGGTTTAGACCGGAGTGACGGTTCGGGCTAGACCCGCGCTGTTGGAAGCGCTGGCACATTTGGCGAATGGGCAGCGAATTGCAGTACCCACTCCAAGCATTCTTGACACTGACCGCCCAGCGTCGCTGCCATCATTAGGAACCGATAACAAGCCCGTGACGCGGGAACTGTGTCAAAAAAACATGGACGTGTAGAAAACTCCCGGGAAATCTGACGCTCGTCTAAGGCCAGAAGTGGAACACGAGTCCAGATGCCACCAAGTAGGCGGTCGAGAGACGGTGCCTGCGACCACCTTCCATAAAACAGCCAAACCACTGAAATAAAATAAAAAACGGCGCATGATTGGGGGGACCCTCATGCGCCGATACTGAATTGAGCCGACTGGCTCAATTGATGTCCGCCAGGCGTCCACAAATCTGGTCACCACGAACAGAACTCTTGAGACTTGACAACGTAAACAACACGGAAGGTGTTCGCGCAGCGCGAATTTCGTCTCGCACAATGTATTTGCAAGTAGGTGGCCAAGGCAAACGAGCGGTAGGGTTTTCGTGGTGTTCGCCAGAATGCGGTCGCAAGTCTGGATCACACGGGGACCTTTGTAGGGCAATGGATCCGGAACCACAGTCGCTTCAGGCGAAATGTTGGGGTTTTGTGCGAGTTTATCAAAAGCTTGTGCGGCCGAAAAGCGATGTAAGATGACTTCCAGGCCGACCGGATTTGGTCATACGACGGGGCTTGTTACAGAGTGTCATTTTAGCGACAGCCCAACTACGGTCTTATACGTTGACATCCGATTGGAAGAGGGTTACGCTAAAACCAAAGTCAGGGATGGGGATTTTTTCTCACAGGTAAGCAGGATCGAACTAACCTGCAAACCAGAGGGGAGAGAACCAAGTCGCAAGTCTCAATTTCCGGGAAACTCTTACCGCGCCGTTTGGGGCACCGTTTTTACTCTCCAAATTTGCATTGCGGCAGTGCCCGGTCACTCGATGCAGGCCATCCTCCCTTCCTTACTTGTCGTAGCAATAGTTAGAAGGAAAGATATGCGAAAACGTTTTCTACTGATCGTGCTGGTAACCCTGTTAGGGCTGCTGGCTTCGAACCTGCTCGCGCAGGTCACCGCAACTGCCTCACTACAGGGACGCGTGATGGACAAATCGTCCGCCGTGGTGCCCAACGCCGAGGTGAAAATTACGAACAAAAGCACCGGATTGACGCGCACCGCGTCGACCGGGTCAGAGGGGCTCTACAACTTCGACCTGCTGCCCCCGGGTATCTATGAAGTCCGCGTGTCGGCCAAGGGGTTCGCCACGACGGCATTTCAGAACGTCGAATTATCGGTTGGCCAGTCCACGGCACTCGATGCCGCGCTGACGGTTAGCCAACAGTCCGAAGTCATCACGGTGGAAGCCACCGGCGCGCAGATCGATCTGACCAAGACAGACGTCAGCCGCGCCATCTCGGCCTCTGAAGTCCAGAACCTGCCGCTGAACGGCCGCGACTTTGCGAACCTCGCGTTCCTCGCCCCGGGTGCGAAGCCGGTGAACTCCTACGATCCGACCAAGAACCGAATTGGCGTCTTCGGCGTCAACGGATCCGCCGGACGCAACGTGAATATCACAGTAAACGGGATCGATAACAAAGACAACACGGTTGGTGGACCGGTGATGCAGTTACCACTGGAAGCGGTCGAGGAATTCAACATTTCGACCCAGCGTTTCTCGGCCGCCAACGGTCGCAGCGAAGGCGCAGCGGTCAACGTGATTACCAAGACGGGAACGAATCAGTTTCACGGATCGCTGTATCTGTTCGAGCGAGACACATCGCTCACCGCCAACGATGAACTGAACGGCAGCAACCCCACACCCGCGATCAGCCGTCAACAGTACGGCGGCAGCATCGGTGGGCCGATTAAGAAGGATAGGACGTTCGCGTTCTTCACGCTTGAACGGCAACGCGAAGAAACGGCGATCGGCACCACGCCATCGGCGTTTGCCGAGTTGAGCCTGGTGACAGCGCTAGGCGCCAAGCCGGCCATCAGCATCCCCACTCCCTATCGCGATCAGCGTTACAACGGACGCCTGGATCATCGGATCAACGAGAAGCACAACCTGTTTGTCAGCTACAACTCGCAGGGAAATCGCGGCGACAACGACCAGAGCGGCGCCTTCAACGATCTTTCGGCGGGCAACTTTACGACGAACCAGTTGATTCTCGCCAACATCACGCTGAACAGCGTGCTGAAGCCGACCGTGGTGAACAGCTTCACGTTCGGTCACCAATACTGGAACAACCTCATCGATTCGGTGACCAAGGTTCCGAACGTCACCTTCCCGAGCGGAATTTACTTCGGCACGAACCCTAACGTTCCTCAACAGAGCTATCAGAGGAAGTGGCAGTTCCGGGATGATCTCTCGATCAACAAGGGCCGCCACACTTTCCGGATGGGCATCGATTTCGTCGACGAACCGAAGCTTGGCGGATTCTTTACTACTCCGTCAACGCTGAACGTGACGTTCCAGGATCTGCCGTCAGCCATCCTAGCGAACAAGGGCGGCTTCTACCCACAAAGCTTTGCTTCTCCCGGTGCGATCACCGCGATCACCGCCTCATCGGGCAACTCGTACTTCAATATCAAGGACGGCAAGATGTTCGGCGTCTACTTCCAGGACGACTTCAAGGTCTCGAAGCGCTTCACCATGAACCTCGGCGTTCGCTGGGACGTCGATCTGCATTTGCAGGGCGACAATCAGCAGGCCCAGGAGCGCACGTATCAGCAGTTGAAGGCCGTCGGCAGTTCCTTTGCCGGCATTCCGAAGACGGACAAAAACAACTTCAGCCCGCGCGTCGGATTGGCCTACGATCTGACCGGCGCCGGCAAGCATATTCTGAGGGCTGGTTGGGGAATTTACTACGGCCAGACCTTCATCAATCTGCCGTTGTTCGCGTTGCAGCAGGCCAATGACACGGTCTTCACACAAACGCTGCAGCTTACGAGCGCAGGCTTCGGCGATGCCGGCGCCACCATCGTACCGAGCACCGGGAAGCCGCTTTCGCAGTTCCGCTATGGCGTCGATCCATTGCCGGGGATTCCCGCCGGTCTGCATAATCTGGTCAACGGCGCCGTGGGCCGTCTGGTCGATCCCGACTACGCGAATCCTTACAATCACCAATTCAACGGCGGCTACGAGTGGATGATTAATAACATCAATAGCAT
>JAYVEP010000030.1:0-43560 GCA_043749225.1 Acidobacteriaceae bacterium | reverse complement strand
CCGTCCACGAGGAAGAGGTTATTGGTAGTCGGGTTGCCGTTGACGGAGAAGTCGACGCCGGACAGCAAGCCTTTGTTTTTGCTGTCGAAACTTTCAGCAGCGGCCACGCCGGGCTGCAACTGGGTCAGCTGCGCAAAGCTGCGACCGTTGAGCGGGAGTTCGCGCACCTGGCGACCGTCCACGATTTCTCCGACGACAGCGCTGTCGGTCTGCACCTGGACGCCCGAGGCCTCGACGATCATGGTTTCGGAGGCACCGCCGATTTCGAGCGCCGCATTCACGATGGCGGTGCTGGAAACGTGCAGCTCAACGTTTTTGGTGATGCTCTCTTTAAAGCTCGACTTCTTGATGCGAACTTCGTAGACGCCATCTTGAAGGTCAAGCACGGCATATCCGCCGGAATCGTTGGTGGTGGCAGTGCGAGTGCTCCCTGTGCCAGAGTTGGTAGCGGAAACCTCGGCCCCGGCGACGACTGCACCGCTCGCGTCGGTGACCGTTCCGCGAATTTCACCCGACGTCTTTTGGGCGAACGACGGTATCGCCAAGCATAAACAACAAACCAATGTCAGACAAAGGCTCCTGCGCATACATTACCCTCCGAAATTTGGACCGCAATTTTGCTGGACTAATACTTTTGTAGTAGTTCTTGGTCCGCGTTTGATATTAGGCTTTAGAATAAGGATATTGTCAACAAGAAAATTGATATTCTTTCGGGGCAAAAATATTCTATGAAATTTGGAAAGCTGGCAAAACAAATGTAAGATTCAGGCTGCAAAATCGAAAGATTCAGTAATGGTTTTTGGAATCAGCTTCTATGAAGTTTCATAGATTTCCGCGTAGACTAGTAAGGCCATAGATACCATGTCTTCTCCAAAAAGCGGTTCGGCGCAAAAAATTCCTGGCAAGGTCACTTTGAAGGCCGTCGCCGAACGCGTTGGGCTTACTCCCGGAACCGTTTCAGCGGTACTCAACGAATCGGCGGCATCGAGTTCCATTCCAGAACACACCAAGAAGCGCATTCTGGCGGCCGCGCGCGAAATGAATTACCGGCCCAACTATTTCGCCCGGACGCTGCGGAAGCAGAAAACCCACACCATTGGAGTGATCGCCGAAGAAATCGGCGACGCGTACGGCTCCATGATTATTAGCGGCGTGGAGCGCTACTTGCGCACGCACAACTATTTCTTCCTGACGGTGATTCACCGTCACGATCCCAAGCTCATCGAGCAATATTCCGCCATGCTGCTCGACCGAGGCGTCGAGGGCATAATTGCCGTCGACACCTCACTGCCCTATTCACCACCGGTTCCTACCGTAGCAGTGGCGGGCCACAAGAAACTGGCTGGCGTTACTAATCTGAATATCGATCAATTGCACGCAGCCCGCATCGCTTTACGACATTTGACGGAGCTCGGCCATCGGAAGATTGCTTTCATTCGTGGGCAGACCTTTAGCTCTGACGCCAAGGAGCGCTGGGAGACGATTCAGGACACCTGTCAGGATATGGGCATTGCCATCACGGCGGCGCGCACAGTGGAAATGGATCGCGACGACGCTTCACCAAAGATGGGTTATGACTTTGCGAAGCAATTGCTGACGCAGACCAGCGATTTCACGGCTCTCTTCGCCTACAACGATGTCGCCGCCATTGGCGCAATCCGTGCCTTGCAGGAAGCTGGACTCCGCGTTCCCGACGACGTTTCCGTCATGGGTTTCGACGATATCCGCGAAGCGGGTTTCTATACTCCGAGCCTGACGACGGTGCGGCAACCGCTGGGCCAAATGGGAGAGCTCGCGGCGCAGACTCTGCTTGACCAGATAGAAAGCAACGCCGAGTTTCAGCCTCAGATCTTGGTGGAACCGCTGCTCGTGGTGCGAGAATCAACCGCCAAGGTTAAAGCCACAGGCTCCAGTCGGCCTTCTGTCCCAGCAGCGCGATCAAGAAACTCGCAGGAATAGAGCTTTACGGCTTCTCGTTCCACCACCAAAGCGGAGCCAGCGGCTTCTGCACGGGATAAATCTCGTTCAGCGTATTGCCTTCGAAGAGTTCCCCGTTCTTCATCACATACTGGATCGTATTGGTATTGCGAATGTCGTCCAACGGATTCTGATTCAGAACAACCAGGTCGGCGAGCTTGCCGGCCTCGATCGATCCCAAATCTTGCGACAGACCAATGGCTTCCGCCCCGCGAATGGTGGCTGACTTCAAGACTTCCATATTCGCAACACCCCCCGAAGCGAGCGACCACATCTCCCAGTGATAGCCGAGGCCCTGGAACTGGCCGTGGCTTCCGATCTGAACCTTGCCGCCAGCCTTGATGAGTTTGTTGTCTTCTGCCGCGAGGCGCGGGAAGGCGAGTTCGTCCTTCCGCGTCCACAGCGTTCGCCGCCGAGTGTGATCATCCACTAAGTTGTGCGGAATGAAGTGGCGAACCTTGGGATCATCGTGTACTTCAGTGGTTTCGTAGTAGTAATCCTCCGCGAAAGGCCCGCCATAGGTAACGATGAAAGTTGGTGTATAGAAGATGCCGGAGCGCGACCAGAACTCCACGACATCTTTGAACAGAGGCGTAATCGGCATGCTGTGCTCGTTGCCGCTGAAGCCGTCGATGGCGTGAGTAAGATCCAGTTTCATATCCAGACCTCCCTCGGTGGTGGGCATGACGCCGAGTTCTTTGCAGGCCATCACCATCCACTGCCGCTGTTTGCGATTGCCGACTAAGTACGACTTGAGATAAGGCGTCCGGTAGAACTTGCGATAGCGTTCTACGATGGACTTTGCGTCGTCGAGCGATTGGATATCTGTGTCGGGAAAGACGCCCGGACCGGTGGAGTACGCGCGCGGCCCTAAGATATCTCCGGTATCGACCATATCCTGGTAGGCGAACATATCGTTCGTCGCCGTTTGCGGATCACGCCCAGCCGTCACGCCATACGCAAGATTTGCCAGGAAGCTCCAGTTCTGCATATCCAAAACAGTGCGGCGAATTTCGTTCCAGTGCGGATGCAGATCGATAAATCCCGGAACAATGGTCTTGCCGCTCACGTCAATAACTTTCGCATCGGCGGGAGCCTTTGTTTCCCCACTCTTCCCTACCGCCGTGATGCGATTGTCTCGAACCACGATGTCACCGTGATCCAGAACCTGGTCGCCGTGCATCGTGATAACGCGCGCCCCGCGCAGCACGACGGTTCCCGACGGCTTGTGGCGCGGAAACTGCATGTTGACGGCAATCTCTTCGGGATGCAGCTTCGGAAGTTTCTTCTTATCGTCCTTCTTGTCGTGGCCGTCAGAGGCGCCTGCACCGTTTGGAGCTGCGCCGACCGCAGTCCCTTGGTTCGGCGACTTCTTTTCGGCAGGCTTTGTTTCGTTTTCGGATTTCTTGGGCGCCTCGAACTCGACTTGGCTCAGCGGCAGACGGAAGAACGTAGAACCTTCGGCCCATGTGATGGTCTTGCCGTTATCGGCCCATGCCATGAAGTCGCCACCCACTTCCGTAATTTTGCGCAAGGGCACGGGAGATTTTGAAACTTCGACGACGGGAGCTTCCCCACCGATGCGCGGAACGGCGAGCAAGTAAATCTGGTTGGCGACGCGTGCCAAAGCCCATTGCCCATCCGGACTAATGTGGACATCATCGGCGGGATTCCCCTCCGGCTTGTCGGGCTGGGGAAACCAAGCCTTGCCCGCGACCTTCACGATCGTTCTGCGATCAGTCCCGTCGTAGCGCAGAGACATCAGGCCCGCGTCAGAATAAACGTAAATGCGGTCGCGCTCTGGCCCAAAGTGTGGACTGGCAGCGCCGCGTGCGGGCAGAATCAGATTCACCTCGCCGCCGTCCGACGTTAGCCAGATCAAATCAAGATTCGCGGTCGTGTGATCCCATTCATCAAACTGTTCGACGCGAGCCTGCGTCGGCGCGCGCAAAGCAACGATTCTCGTTCCATCGGGTGACCAAGCGAGATCACGATAATAAGCAGCTGTGCGTGTGAGTTGTTGCGGTGAACCCTGTCCATCCGCGCGCGTCTTCCAGATTTGACCACCCGCTTGCTGCCAGGTTACATACGCGATCCACTGCCCATCGGGCGACCACGCTGGCTCGAATTCGCGAGCGTCACCATTGGTCAGCCGCTTCGGCGTCCCGCCCGGAATGCCCATTAGATAAAGATGTGTGAGAGCGGAAAATACCAGCCGTTTGCCATCCGGCGATTGCACGGGCTGCTGAATCAGACGCAACTGCACGGGGCCATCTTCCACCCGCATGGCAACATTCAGATCCGGCCCAAGGTCACGCGAAACTTTCGCAGTGAACGGAATTTCCTTGTCTTCTCCGGTTGCCACCGAGATGCGATGGATCTTGCCTCCCCAAGGAGCCACTACATCCTTGCCATCGGGTGTGAAGGCATAGCCGGGAAGAAAGTCGCGCGTGAAAAGGGATTCTTGGTCATCCCGCTGCACCGGATACTTCAACCAATGCTCTTCTCCATTTTTCAGATCGCGGATGCGAAGCCCAGTTTCAGTTTCATAGCGCGTGGCGTAGACCAGTAACGTTCCATCTGGAGAAATCAACGGACGCATAGCACTGCCGGGCGCGTCGGTCACCGGATCGTCGTCGCCCGTGGTCAGATCGTGGCGCGTGATCTGCGAAAGCGGAAGCGTGACGTTGTAGAAGCCCTTGGGCGCTTGTCGAGACGTGTAGTAAAGGAAGTGGCCATCCTTAGAAGCCGAAGCACCAAGGGCATTGATCCACTGCCGCGGCGGGGAATCCGGCTTGGTGTGCGACTTGGTCACCTGCACGCCACCGCCACCCCTGGTGTGATACATCCAAAGCTCCGAAGCTCCAATCGGAAACTGGCTGGTGCGCCCCGCAATGACGTAGTCACCATCAGCTATCCATGTGGGAGAAGTGAATTCACTCTCGTCGTCTTGACTCAGCTGCTTGGGATTCGTGCCATCGGCATTCGAAATCCAAACGTTCTCCGAGCCGCCGCGGTCGCTGATGAATGCGATCTTCTTCCCGTCCGGCGAATAGTGTGGCTGGCTGTTGAACGCCATCCCGCTGGTGAGTTTCTTCGCGTCTCCGCCGGCCATTGGCACGGTATAGAGATCACCTAGCAATTCGAAAATGATGGTCTGGCCATCAGGCGAAACATCCAGCGAAAGCCACGTGCCTTCGTTGCTCGTAAATTCAATCTTGCGCGAAGGCTTTAGTGGAAGCGGATCTTCTTCCTTGGCGGAGGCGCTGGCTGCCGGCACATCTTTCTTCGAGAAAGCTTTGGCGGCGGCAGAAACAGCAGTAGTGAATGGAAAAGTACTCAGCAAAAAACAAGCGACAGCGAGAAGCATACCAGATAGGGTTTTCATTCGGTTCTCCGGACCGATGATCCTATCAAGACTCAGTCGATTCGTGAAGAGCGAATCGCACCAACGGCACGCCGAGACAACCCTGACCTGGGACGCTATTCCCCACCCTCGTGCCAGCGGGTCTCCCATCCCAGATACCGTGTCGCCGCCTCATGCAGGGCTCCGGCCACGCTACTCAGGTTCGCTGCCACATGGTGTTCAAAACCGTTTTCGCAAATGTAGCGCAGAAGTTTCTGCATGTGAGGGATTTCCACCACACCCGCGCCGCCGAAGGTGTCCAGCGTATCGTCGGTGAAACGCCCGCTGCCTACGTAGCCGCAGATCTTCCCCGTCAAGTCATCGGTGGAGAAGCGTCCGAACGACATGGGAGAGGGTTTCACCTTGCCTACACACGTGCCGAATGTATTGTCCTTGCCGACCGTCCCCGCAATGATTTCCTGGAAATCCATCCGCACATCCTGGAAGAAATGCTTCGGCAGGTTGCTGCAATGGAAGCAGACGGCCTTGTCCGGGTTTTCGCCGTAATTGTTGTTCCAATCCAGCAAAGCACTGGGCGTCCCGGATGCCAGTTGCAACATGTGCATGCTGATCACGCCGCAGATGTCGACCTCGCAGGCGCTCGACATAAGTTCGTTACTCATCATGCTCATCACGGTGCACGGAACAACGCCAAGATTCTCTTCAATCGAAGTCCAGCACTGCACAGCGCTGATGCTGACTTCGGTTTCTTTCATCCAGCCTTCAATCACAGCGGCAAGCTTCGCCATCTTGACCAGCGCAGGTTTAGGAACGCCCGAGGTCGATACGTAACACTCGATAGCCGCTAACTTGGCCAGCGTCAATGGGTCATCGTCCTTCATGCGCCCAATGCGTCCCAGCACTTCAGAAAGGTCCAGCGTCTCTACCGAGATGCCGTTGCGTTCCAGCAATTTTTCGCTATACCGAACGGTATTGAACGCCGCAGGCCTCGCTCCAATCGCGCCCACGCGCAAATTCTTGAGTCCCTTCACCACGCGGCAGACGGCGGCAAACCATTCCAGATCCTTAACGAAAACAGGAGAACCCACGGCCTCGGTATGCAACGTCGTCAGGGAATAAGGGATGCCATATTGTTTCAGATTGTTGCAGGCAGACATTTTTCCGCAAAAGCTGTCGCGGCGGGAAGCGATCGTCATTTTGCGCGGGTCGTCGGGGGTCGCCTGTACCAGCACCGGCACGCCAAGATTCGCCCAGCGCAGCGTATCGGCAATGGGGCGCTCTTCACCAAAGTTCGGCAGCGTGACGATTACGCCATCGATTCGCCCGGCATTCTGTTTGAATAAATCCGCGCACTTGCGCGCATCCTGCAGTGTTTGAACTGCTCCGTGCTGCGTCTGCTCAGGACTGAGAACAACAATGTCCATGCCCGCCAAGCCAAGCGCTTGGATGATTTCTTCCCGACCCGACTTCGCCAAATGATGCGGAAAAAATCCCCGGCTCCCGACAATAACACCCATCGTCATCTTACGACCCGACATTCCAGCCCCCTGATTCTCCGATTGTGCTAGAAAACTATTGCGCTAGTTCGTTCGGCTAGGCCGGAACTTCAGACAGTATCCAGCCCCCACAACCGCGAGGATCGCGCCCCACCACACCCCGGCATGCAACTGGTATAGCACCACAGGATTCTGCGGCGGTGCCACGTACTCGTAAAGGCCTGCTCCAAAAATCAATACGCCATTGACGAACAGCGACAGCCCGATGAAAAACCAGATTGAAATTCCACTGTCATGCATAGTGTCACCACTCTTTCCGAATCTGCGTTACCACAGGATGATATTCAGCGCTATCAGCACCACAGTAACTACACCCGCCCAGAAAATTGGCTTCTCGTAGAAAGGAATGTTGCCAACCGAGGGAACCTCAGTCATTCCATAGACAAGGCCAGTCAGCTCCGAGTCAGGTTTCGGCGTCGTCATTAGACTCACCGCCACCGTCACAACCACGCACACCAGAAACGACCACAACGCCTGATACATATCCTGAGCCAGGGGTTTCGCATCGGGCGAAAGCGCCACATAGCGCAACGCCGAAGGATCGACTTTCACCCACACCCACATGCTGATCGAAGAAACCGTCCCACAAAGCAATCCCCAGAAACCACCCGGACCCGTAGCCCGTTTCCACAGCATTCCCAGAACTACTGTTCCAAAAAGCGGTGCAATGAAAAAGCTAAACAGCGCCTGCACGTAATCCATGATGCTGGCGGACCGCATCACCAGGTAAGCCGTGCCTACGCTCACCAAGACGCCAACTACAGTCGTCCACCGTCCCATGTTTACGTAATGTTCGTCGGTGGCGTCTTTGTTGATGAGCGCGCGGTAAATGTCGTAGGTCCACACGGTCGTGAACGCGCTAACGTTGCCCGCCATGCCGGACATGAAGCCCGCAATCAGCGCCGTGATCCCAAGACCGAGCAGTCCCGGGCCGCAATAACGCGCGAGCATCAACGGAAGAACGTCATTGTAGCTATGGCCTCCTGCTACAACCGCCGATTCCGCTGTGAGTTTCATCGGGAGAAGAGCCAGCCCAAGCAGCCCAGGCAGGATAACAATCAGCGGAACAAACATCTTGAAGCCCGCCCCAATAATCGGAGCCATCTCCGCGCTGCGAATATCCTTGGCCGTCAAGATGCGCTGCACCACCAGGAAGTCCGTCGTCCAGTAGCCCATCGAAAGGACCGCGGCCAAACCAAATACGATTCCCGTCCAATGAATTCCCATGGGGTTGGTGCTGAAGGAACCTAGACCCGACCACATGTGAACGTATTCCGCAGACGCCCTTTGCGTGATCAGAACTTTCAAATTGCTCCAGCCGCCGGTTTCGTAGAGACCAAGAATCGGAATGAGCAGCGCTCCGGCCCAAATCAGAAAGAATTGCAGCACTTCATTGAAGATGGCTGAACGCAGACCACCTAAGGCCACGTAAATTGCCACTGTAAGCGACGACACCCAAATGCTGAAATTAATGTCCCACCCCAAAACAATTTGCATGACCTTGGCCATGGCAAACATGTTGACGCCGCTCATCAGAACGGTCATAAACGCAAAGGAAACCGCAGAAACAATGCGGCTCGGTTCGCCAAAACGCAACTTCAAATATCCCGGCACCGAATGCGTTTTCGAAATGTAATAAAACGGCATCATCACCAACGCCAAGAACAGCATCGCGGGAATGGCGCCGATCCAATACCAGTGGGTAGCGAGGATGCCGTATTGATACGCGGATCCGGCCCACCCCATCAATTCCAGCGCCCCGAGATTGGCGGACAGAAAACTCAAACCTGCCACCCAGGCCGTCATTTCGCGCCCCGCCATGAAAAAATCTTCCCCCGTACTGGCCCGTCCGCGAAGATAGAATCCAATCGCCAGAACCAACCCGAAATAGAACACGATCACGGCGTAATCGACGGGCGCAAGATGGACCAGACGCTCGGCTAGAACCAACCAAGTTGCGAACGGCATCATTGAATTCACCTAATCCTTGCAGGTTTGTTCCGCAAATGGTACGATTCCCTCTCGGCAGCGAAACATTACGTTAACGGTCACGGAATAGTACTCGAAATCCTTATTAGTTGCCACGCTTTTTTCAAAACTGCCTTATCTTGATACCCGTGTTCGTACCGCGCAAAAACTAGAAGCTCACAATTCTTCGTACTCACTGAATCCGGAGCTCTGCGACGACGATGCTGCTGGCTCCTGCACTTCGCGGAAAAGATGCACATTGGATGAAAATACAATCCCGGGATTGATATGGCGGCGCGGAGGTATCGGCGCTGCCTGCACCAAGTGCTTTGCGAGAACAGCCACCGCCAGTCTCCCTTGCTGATAAGGGTGCTGATAGATTGACGCCGCAATCGTGCCATCTTTCAGATAGGGGACCATCTCGCGGAAAAGGTCCGTCGTAATCAGCTTCACCTTGCCCGTCATCTTGCAGGCAATCAAAGCATCGCGCACGGGCAGGCAATTTACTGTGTTGACGTATATCCCCGCCAGCGAATCGAAGCGTGCCAACAATTCCTTTGTCCGCTGAAAGCTCTCCTGCTTGTGCTCATGCGCTTCCACCACGCCCACCATCGAACCCTTGGGGCAATGTTGAAAGAATGATCGTGTAAACCCCTCCGTCTTACGCGCGTGGTTCTCGGTACTCAACATACCTGTCACAGCAGCAACGGATGACCCGGGCTGCACAAACTTCGCCATCAACTCTCCAGCAAGCGCCCCGCTGAGCAGAGGGTCAACACACACAATTCCAGAACGGCGGCTAGCAGGCGCATCTGTCGAAACGCAAACCACGCGGATGCCTTGCGACTCCGCGCGAGTAATCAGGGCACTTGCCTGCTCGGGCTGACCGGGAATCAAAACAATCCCGTCCGGGCGGAACTGCAGTATCTTCTCGAGGACCATGTTCTCCCGGGCACCGAGCTCTTTCAGCGGGTGGTATACAAATTCCACGCCGAAGTCTGCCCACAGTTCGGCCTCTGCATGCACGCCGGCCCATAGCTGATCGTAGAAGTAGTGAATCTCCCGCGGCATGCAAACCGCGATGCGAATGCGCTTCTTCTTGCCAGAAAGAGCACGTGCCGCCAAGTTTGGACGATATCCCAGTTCTTGTGCAGCACGCATCACGCGTCGGCACGTCGCCTCGCTGATACCGGAGCGCCCGTGTAAAGCGCGGTCCACCGTACCGATGGAAACACCAGCCGCCGCCGCCACTTCCTGGATACCTGCCCGCTTGCTCATTCTTCGACCTGCGTGAACTCGTCCGACTACTGCCGCACCATCAATGGCACGGACTTCAGATCGGCTGAACTCGTACCCACCATGATCTGGAATCTCCCCGGCTCCACAACTCTTTTCATTTCGCGGTTATACATTGACAACTTGTCAGGAGTGATTGTGAATTCAACCGTCCGCGCTTCGCCAGCCTTCAGGGTGATCCGGCGGAAGTCGCGCAACTCCTTGATTGGGCGAGTCACCGAACTCACTTCGTCGCGAATATAAAGCTGCACAACCTCGTCGCCCCCCCGCGAGCCGGTGTTAGTTACGGTTACTCTGACCTTGGCGCTCTCGCCCGGACCAATCGTGGATGGCTCGACACTCGCTTTGCCGTACTCAAACGATGTGTAGCTAAGCCCATACCCAAACGGAAATAGCGGTTCTTTGCTGGCAAACAAATATCCACGCTTTGCCGAAGGTTTTTGATAGTAGTAATCCGGCAGTTGGCCGACTGAGCGCGGCACCGTGATAGGAAGTTTTCCGCCCGGATTGTAGTCGCCGAAAAGAACACTGGCGAGCGCGGTGCCGCCTTCCTGTCCCAGATACCAGCCGTCAAGAATTGCTGGCACATTTTCCGTGATGGAGTTAATGGAATTGGGACGGCCATGCAGCAGAACAACGATGGTCGGCGTTCCAGTCCCCAGAACCTGCCGCACTAGTTCGTCTTGGCGCCCCAGCAGGTCGAGATTATCGCGATCTCCCATATGCGTCGGCGACCAGGCCTCTCGTGATGTAGCTTCGTTTTCTCCCACCACGATCACTGCCGCATCCGCACCCTTAGCGACTTTCACGGCCTCCGCAATGCGCCCTAAATCAAGCTTGGGATCAGACGGAGTCGAAAGATCCGAATACCAATCCGGTTTATTTTCAGTGATTCGGCATCCTTCGGCATAGACAACTTTTCCCACGCCGAGCTTGTCTTGAATTCCTTGCAAAATACTCACACCGCGTCCCGGATCATCGCTGTAGCCGCCGAGATGCACATCTCCTGCATTCGGCCCTAACACGGCGATGCGACGAATTTTGTTCTTGTCCAACGGAAGCAGATGATTCTGATTCTTGAGCAGCACGATCGCTTCTTGTGCCGCACGCAAAGCGATCGCCTGATGCGCCGCATTGTTGGTAATGGCCTCAGCTTTGGCAGGATCTACATAAGGATGGTCGAACAGCCCTAGCATGAACTTGGCCCGCAGAACGCGAGCAACAGCCGTATCCACAGCGCTCATTGGAATCTTTCCCGACTTGATCTGCTCGGGAAGAGTCAGGAATGTCGCGGCCGCCGGGAGTTCAACATCTACGCCAGCCAGTAGCGCCTGCCGCGCAGCATCCGCAGGCCCATCAGCCACATGGTGATAAACGTCCAAGTCGTTCACGGCGAAATAGTCCGACACGACGATTCCGTCGAATCCCCACTCTTTGCGCAGAATTCCTTCCAGCAGAGGCCCATTGCTGTGCGAAGGAACACCATCAATCTCGTTGTAGGAAGGCATGATGCTCTGCAAGTGCGCTTCCTTCACCACAGCCTCAAAGGGCCGCAGGAAATACTCGCGGATCACACGCTCGGAATAGTTCCCAGGCGCGGTGTTGGTACCTCCTTCGGGTTGACCATGCACGGCAAAATGTTTGCCGGTGGAAATCACGTGCTCGCCATCAATGCCAGGATTGTTCCCCTGCAAGCCCGTAACGGCCGCCACTCCCATGCGGGAAACAAGATAAGGGTCTTCTCCGTAAGTTTCCTCTGTCCGTCCCCAACGAGGCTCACGCGCTAAGTCCAGAACCGGCATAAGGCACTGCTGCGCACCTCGCGCGCGCACTTCAGCGGCGACACTGGTGAAGATTTCACGGTTCAGATCCGGGTCCCATGTCGAAGCCAGCCCAATTGGAATTGGAAAATGTGTCCCCTTCGGCGCAGCGTGGCCGTGCAGACATTCCTCGTGAAACAAAACCGGGATGCCCAACCGCGTGTGCTCCAGCATCCATTTCTGCATGGTGTTGGTAAACTCCGCCATTTCACGTGGTCCACGCTTTTCGCTCGGACGGGACATCTGCCCCAACCCGTTCACGATCATCCCAGCTGCCTTGTCGGGCAGGAACTCGCCTTTAGGCCCGACGAACATCTTCTTCTGTTCCTCGAGTGAAAGCTGCTCACGGTTCTGCCACGTCCCTTGAAGCTGAGCCACCTTCTCCTCAAGCGTCATCCGCGAAAGGAGATCCTGTACACGTTCCGCAACCGGACGCGCGGAATCCTTGTAGGCGGGCGCTTCCTGCGCCTGCAGGACATACGTCCCGCATAAGAAGCTGATCGAGAGGGCAACTACCGAACAATCAATCCGCAAGTAGCGGTTCATAAAACCCTCCGCAATTTTCCGAGCATCAAAACGCTGCGCGGTACTATATCACTTCCGTTAACGCACACGTAAAGGAAATTTGATGAAGTTACATCCTGGCTTGGAAAATGCGGGTAGGCATTTCACCTTAAACGCGAATCCACTGCAGGAATCCTTGCCGAACAATTCCTGCGGGAGTCGGTCCAACCCTCCAAAAGCATGCCCACTCAAAAAGGCTCAGCCACTCTTATCAGCGGCGGACTATAGTAGCCTTATATCGAGAAGGCAGCTATTTCGCCGCGTTGCTCGGAGCTTCCTTATCTGAGGAGAGATTTCATGACGACATCCGCGGAAACATCAGGCCCCTTCGCAACTGGCACCGTCGTCCTGGTTACGCTGTCTTCCCCACGCGAAAAATTTTGGGGCGTCATTCTTTCGCTCTCCATTTCTGGAATCGCCCTGCGCGGCTGCGAACTGAATTCGTTTGAAGACTGCGTCAGCATGGTCAAATCTGGCGACGGATTTGCTCCCGGGGCCGTATTTTTTCCAATGCACCGGGTGGAACGCATGGAAGCCGACGCACCAGAAAACGGCCTACCCTCACTATCGGAAAGATTTGCCACCCAAACCGGCATGGACGCCGCAACCGTTCTGATGGGCGGGGCATCGCAGCGAGCGGGGGGCTAGCGCTTGCGATTTTCAGAGATTCTCACCGCCCCTAACCAGCTCACACTCTTGCGGATGGTGTTTCTTCCGTTCATCGTCCTCAATTTGCTGGATCGTCACTACAGGGTGGCATTGATATTATTTGTGCTCGCCGGGCTGACCGACATGCTCGACGGCCTGGTGGCACGAAAATTCCACCAGCAATCACGCATCGGAGAATATCTCGACCCCATCGCAGACAAATTGTTGCTGAGCACAATGTTCATGGTGCTCGCCATCCTGCACCTGATCAAGTGGCGTTACACAGTCATCGTCTTCAGCCGCGACATCTGCATCCTCGGCGTGAGTGCTGTGCTCTACGTAATCGCGGGACTACGAAATTTTCGCCCCAGCCTCTTCGGCAAAGTGAATACGCTCTCGCAGATTGCTGCCGTGTTCTTCGTCATGCTCTACCTGGTCGTCCACGCCCAATGGGCCTACTTTTGCCGGGTTCTATTCTTGAGAATGACCTTCGCCTTCACCATCCTCTCCGCCCTGCATTACGTCATTTTGGTTGGACAGCGCCTGCGCGCCCAATCCACCGACGCTCTACCTTCGACCTAAGCCACTTCAAGCGGATGCGCAACGCACAGCAGTTTCAGCCTAGAATGAGACCCGTGGCCAGCCCCATAGTTCGCGGGTTCTTTCGATACATTGTCGCGGCTATTGCCTTAGCGGTTCTCTTGGTACTGTTCCACCGTTTCACGCCTTCCCTGAATCACACCGCGGTCGCGTTAGTTCTCGTTCTCCTCGTTATCTCGCTCGCCGCTTCGGTCGGACGAGGACCCTCTTTGTCCGCCGCCATCTTAGCCGGACTGGCCTTCAATTACTTCTTTATTGAACCGATCCACACATTCCGCATCAACCGTTATGAGGACCTGGTCTCGTTCCTCGTATTTGTCGTCACCGCATTGGTAGTGAGCGAACTCTCCTCCCGATTGAAAATGCGCGCCGAGCTAGCCGAGGCCAGGCGCGAAGAGCTGGAAAAAGTAATGCAGCAGTTTAAACTCGCATCGGCGCAGGCCGCCGAGGCCGATGGATTGCGAAAAAACGAGCAATTAAAATCCGCCTTGCTGGATGCCGTCACTCACGATCTGCGCACTCCGCTGACATCGATTAAGGTGGCCATTACAACGATTCGGAATGCCGAGCTCCCCCGGGAAGCCCGTCAAGAATTGTATGAAGTTATCGAGCAGGAATCCGATCGTTTGAATCGCTTCATCGAAAGCATGATGGACCTGGCGAAGGCCGAGACCGGCAACCTGCATCTAGACAGCCGAACCGTTTCCGCTGGCGAGATCATTGAAGACGCTCTGCAAAGAGCCGACCCGTTGCTGGCGGATCATATCGTCGAAGTTTGCATTACACCGAGCCTGCCGCCCCTAAAAGCCGACCCCAGGCTGATCTCCGAAGTGTTATTCAACCTGGTCGAGAACGCAGCAAAGTTTTCTCCTCACGGCACACGCATTGGAATCTCTGCAGAGGTAACCCTCAATAACGGCATCGGTTTCGCCGTTGCCGATCAGGGCCCGGGAATACCTGCCAGCTTGCGCGGTCAGGTTTTTGACAAATTTTTCCGCCACGGCGAACATTCCGGATTCGGCGTCGGCCTTGCCGTTGTAAGTAGAATCGTGCAGGCTCATGATGGAGTCGTTTGGATTGAAGACGGCCCGGGCGGGCGGGGCGCAATCGTGCGGTTTGACATTCCAAATGGAGAACGATCTTGACCGGAACACCCCAAAAAATTCTTTTGGTGGATGACGAACTTCAAATCACCCGCGTGCTCCGCCACGGACTGGAATCCGAAGGGTTTCAGGTGCGCGTCGCCAACAATGGCGCTGAAGGAATCGAAACTTTCCGCACCTGGCTGCCCGACTTGGTCGTTACCGATCTAGCCATGCCGGGCCTGAATGGCCTCGACGTTTGTTCCAGATTACGCCAACTCTCCGAGGTCCCTATCCTTGTCCTTTCGGTGAGAGGCGACGAAGCGACAAAAGTGAAAGCGCTTGATCTCGGCGCCGACGACTATCTTTCTAAACCATTCGGCATGGCCGAACTTACCGCCCGCATTCGAGCCTTGTTACGCCGCACCGCTCCACCCTCGCCCTCAGATACAACCTTTGAGTCCGGAGATTTTAAAATCGACCCGCAACAACACCTGGTCGAAGTTCGCGGCAAAGCAGTTCATCTTACTCCCAAAGAATTCGAGCTTATCCAATTCCTTCTCGCCAACCGCGGAAAGGTTTTGACGCATCGCGCAATTCTTTCAGCAGTCTGGGGAAGCAATAGCGTCGAACAAAACGAATATCTTCGAGTCTTCGTTGGCAACCTGCGCAAAAAGCTCGAATCGAATCCCAGAACCCCCAAGTACATCAAGACTGAACCATGGATCGGTTATCGCTTCGACCCGCAATAAAACCTGTCTTTATGCCCCCCTACCAACATCTTTACGACTTCTTTATACCCTTCTGTCTTAGCCTTGGAACGTAGCAAAGCGACTACGCCTATGAGCACTAGCGCGCTCGACAAAATCAAACGTCCGGCAGTTCCGGTTTTCGTAGCCACCACGGTAATGCTTTCTTTCATTTCTTTTTGGCGCGCAGCTGCCATTGTTCTGGCCGATCTTGCCTCTTCGGCTTACTATGTCGGTGGAGACACTGAAAATGTAATCGGGAAGAGTGCGGCTTGGTTCGTTCTCGGCGTGATGTTGTTTAGCTACGCCGTCCGAGCGATCTATATCGAATCCAGCAGCATGTTTGTGCGTGGCGGAGTTTACCGCGTGGTGAAAGAGGCAATGGGCGGAACACTCGCCAAGTTGTCTGTCTCAGCCCTCTTGTTTGACTACGTTCTCACAGGCCCCATCAGCGCAGTCTCAGCCGGCCAATACATGGCGGGATTCGTGCAGGACTTGCTTGTTCATCTCGGCCACCCTATGCAAGTCCCCACGAACGCCTTCGCTGCCGTCTTTGGGATTGTGGTGACACTCTATTTCTGGTGGAAGAACATCGAAGGCATTCATGAATCCAGCGAAAAAGCGCTCTGGATCATGAAGATCACCACTGTGATGGTTGTAATTCTGATCTTCTGGTGCCTGATCACCATTGCAAAAACCGGGGCGCATCTTCCGCCCGCTCCCACCATCCAAAACATCAAGCTGGACAAAAATTCTCTAGGCTGGCTTTGGGGATCATGGTTCTCGCACCTGACTGTGGTCGTCCTGCTCGTCGGCTTCGGGCATTCCGTCCTTGCGATGAGCGGCGAAGAATCCCTGGCGCAGGTCAATCGCGAGATTGAAGCTCCCAAATTGAAGAATCTTGAGCGAGCCGGCTTTGTCATTTTTCTCTATAGCCTGCTCTTCACTTCGCTGGTTTCGTTTTTCGCCATCATGATTATTCCGGATGGCGTTCGACCGGGCTACTTCGCCAACTTGATCAGCGGGCTCGCCATGTACATGACAGGCCCGTACAGCCTGCGCCTGATCTTTCAGGGTTTTGTAGTCCTAGTCGGCGTGCTCATACTTTCCGGGGCTGTAAACACGGCCATTGTTGGCGCCAACGGAGTACTCAACCGCGTCAGCGAAGACGGAGTCATGTCGCCGTGGTTCTTGAAACCACATGCTCGCTTCGGAACCAGCTCTCGCCTTATCAATCTGATTGTCGGGCTGCAGATTCTAACCATCGTGATAAGCCGCGGCAACGTATATCTGCTAGCCGCCCTGTATGCATTTGGCGTGATCTGGAGTTTTGCCTTCAAAGCGCTGGCTGTCTTCGTGCTTCGCTTCACGCATAAGGAAAAACGCGAATGGAAAGTTCCGGGCAACATTACTATCAGAGCAACGGAAATTCCAGTTGGTCTCGGCCTCATCGCACTGATTCTGTTCTTAGTCGCGGTGGTGAATCTCTTCACCAAGCCCGATGCCACTATCGCTGGCACTGCATTCAGCGCGCTGTTTTTCGCGATCTTCACTATCTCGGAAAAAATCACCGCGAAATCGCGGAAAGAGAACGGCGAAAGCATCGAGCAGTTCCGCGTCTACAGTAACTCCGCCCTTACCAATCAAGTGCTCGACGTGCGCCCAGGCAATGTTCTGGTTGCCGTGCGCGATCCCCGCAATCTAGCCAGCTTGCGGCAAGTTCTGCAAAAGGTCGACACCAGCAAGCAAGACGTAGTTGTCATGACCGCGCGTCTTTATCATCGCGAACCAGCGTTCTCCGGCAATGCCGTCTTTGAAGCCAAAGACATTTTCGACCAGTACGAACGGAATCTCTTCACCAACGTCGTCACCATCGCCGAGAAGGAAGGCAAAACAGTCTCGCTATTGGTGGTGCCCGGCACCGATGTTTTCGACACCATCCTGCTGACTGCTCAACAACTGCAATCCGCCAAAGTCATTACAGGCATGTCCGAAAAACTTCCGCCCGACTTGCAAGGCAAGATGACGGGCGATGCCTGGGAGCGATTGCCCGAGCCCAAGCCCCGCATCGCCCTGGAACTCATCGGCCGCGACGGCAAGTCCATGGAATACCATCTGGGCCCGCACACTCCAAGATTGCGTCCTGAGGACCTCGCCCTTATGCATCAGCTATGGCTCGAACTCACCAAAGACGCCGAATTCAGCGGTCTGCATCACTATCACGTTGTTGCGCTCGCACTCCAAGAGCTGCGGGACAAACTCACCACTGAGGACCGCGAAAGGCTGCTGGAAAGGCTACTCAATGACATGTTGCCGATCGGCAGTCCATCAATCCACTCCAACGATGTCTCTGGCGATCACCGTTTAAAATAGAGCTCCACAATTCCCGCTTGGATTTGACCCTCCCTTCGCTTCACCCTAGAATCGAACTTCGGTTCTGATTCATGGCCCTGCATCTTTACAACACACTCTCCGGCACCATTGAGGAATTTCAGCCGCTCGACCCCAAGCTCGTTCGCATGTACGCGTGCGGGCCGACCGTCTACGACTACGGCCATATCGGCAACTTCCGCACGTTTGTTGCGGTCGATCTGCTGAGCCGCTTTCTCCGGCAGAGCGACTATCCCGTGCGTTACGTGATGAATATTACCGACGTGGACGACAAGATTATTCGCAACGCCGCGCGCGACGGCGTAACCGTGCAGCAATACACGGCCAAATACGACAAAGCTTTTATCGAAGACTCCGCGCTGCTCAATATCCGGAAGCCCGAAGTGATGCCGCACGCCACCGACTACATTGCGGCCATGGGGAAGTTTGTTGCTGGTTTGGAATCCAAGGGATTCGCTTACCGCACCGAAGACGGTTCGTACTATTTCCGTATTGCCAAATTCAAGGACTACGGCAAGCTGTCCAAAAAAGATTTCGCCGGTATGACCGACGGCGCTCGCGTCGACGTGGACGAATACGAAAAAGATAGTGCCCGCGATTTCGCTTTATGGAAGGCCCCCAAATCCGGGGAAGCCTCGTGGGATACAGTGATTGGCTCCGGACGCCCCGGCTGGCATCTTGAGTGCTCCGTGATGGCGATGGATAACTTGGGAGAGACGCTGGATATTCACGCAGGCGGCGAAGATTTGGCGTTTCCGCATCACGAAAATGAAATTGCCCAATCGGAAGCCATGACCGGCAAACCTTTCGCGCATTTTTGGATGCACGCGCGTTTTTTGCTGGTCGAAGGCGAGAAGATGTCGAAAAGTCTCGGCAATTTCTACACTCCGCGCGATCTGATTCTAAAAGGATACAAACCGTCTTCCATCCGCTATCTGCTGACCTCGGTTCCCTATCGCAATCAGCTGAACTTCACGTTTGACGGCCTTCGGCAGGCTGCAACCTCGGTCGAGCGACTGCGGAATTTCCGTCAGCGAATCACGGAGAGCGCCTTCCCAGATGGCGACAATAAAGAACTGCAAAAACTCTCAACAGACGCGGCGACCCGCATGAAAGCGGCGCTCGATGACGATCTAAACACCGCGCAGGCGCAAGCGGCACTCTTCGAAATGGTGCGCGCCGCCCACATTGCCGTGGACGCTGGCCAGATGCACAAAACCGATGTTTCGCCTTTCATGGCTGCTCTGGAACAATTCGACGAGATCTTCGCAGTACTCGACGATGACGACGTCGCAAAAATGCGCCAGGTTTTAGAATGGGCAAAAGCGGAAGGCCGCGAAAAAGATATCAGCCCTGAGCTTCTCGCTCTAGCTGGGACGTCTGGCCCCACCGATGAGGAGATCATTTCGAAAGTTGCTGAAATGGAACAGGCGCGCAAAGCAAAGAACTTCGCAGCCTCCGACAAGCTACGCGCGGAACTCACTGCGGCGGGCATTTTAGTGGAAATTACGAAAGACGGAATCCGCTGGCGCAGAAAGTAAGTTACCCGCGAGCCTGCTCGTAAGCCTGCGCCAACCGCAAAATCGTAGCCTCATCAAAATGCCGCCCCAGAATCTGCAATCCAATCGGCAACCCAGACTTCGTATCCCCACACGGCACAGAAATGCCCGGTATTCCCGCCAAATTTGCGGTCACCGTATAAATATCCGCCAAATACATGGCCAGCGGATCATCCGACTTCTCACCCAGCTTAAACGCCGCAGTAGGACTCGTCGGGGTCACAATCGCATCTACTTTCTGGAACGCATTGTCGAAATCGCGCGTGAGCAAAGTCCGTACGCGCTGGGCTTTCAAGTAATACGCATCGTAGTAGCCGGTGCTAAGCGCGTAAGTCCCCAGCATGATGCGTCGTTTCACTTCCGGGCCAAACCCTTCATCCCGGGTCTTGCGGTACATATCGGATAACGTTTTCGATTCTTTGCTGCGAAGTCCGTAACGCACACCATCAAAGCGCGCCAGATTCGCAGATGCCTCGGCCGTCGCCACAATGTAATACGCCGGGATCGCGTACTCGGTATGTGGCAAAGAGACAGGTACAACCTCGCAGCCCAGGCCAGCGAGTTTCTGAATCGCGGCTTCTACTGAGGCGCGAACTTCCTCATCCAGCCCCTCGGCAAAATATTCTTTCGCTACGCCAATCCGCAGGCCGCGCACACCTTTTTGCAGCTCGGCAACGTAATCCGGAACTGGAACATCCGCCGAAGTGGAATCCACCGGATCGCGTCCAGCCATGGTTCGCAACACGAGCGCGGCATCTTCCACGGTATTCGTAAACGGCCCAATGTGATCCAGCGACGACGCAAACGCAATCAACCCGTACCGCGACACGCGTCCGTAAGTCGGCTTCAAACCCACCACCCCGCAAAACGACGCGGGCTGACGGATCGATCCGCCCGTGTCGGAACCTAACGTCGCCACCGCCATTCCCGCGGCAACTGCGGCTGCAGAGCCTCCCGACGACCCTCCGGGAACTCGTTCCAAATCCCGAGGATTCCGTACTGGCTTGTACGCCGAATTTTCATTCGACGAGCCCATGGCAAACTCATCGCAATTCAGTTTGCCGAGAATCACCGCGCCAGCCGCTTCCAGCCGCGCGACTGCCGTGCAGTCGTTAGGAGGAATATAACTTTCTAAAATCTTCGAGCCCGCGGTCGTGCGCAGCCCCCGCGTCACAAGGACATCCTTAATCCCAACCGGCACTCCGCCCAGCGTCGGCAGAGTCTCGCCCTTGGCCGCCAGCGCATCCATCCGCGCAGCCTGTTCCAAAGCTCGATCTTTCGACAGTGTGAGATACGCGCCAATCTTCGGATCGTCGCTCGCGATCTTTGCGTAGAAAGATTCCGCCAGCGCGGTGGCCGAGGTCTTGCGCTCCTGCACTGCGGAGCGAGCGGCAGCAATAGTTAGGTTCTTCAAGTCCATGAGCTCTTCGTTCTATTTAAAGGTCTTACTGACAACTGACTGCTGGCAACTGATCTTATTTCTCAATCACCTTCGGCACCTCGAAAAACGTCCCATCGCTCTCCGGCGCATTCGCTAGCGCAGTCTCATGCGGCAGAGATTTCCGCAGCCCTTCATTCACATCGTCGCGGCGCGCATAGGCAAACCGCTCGCTGCCAGCCTTGTTCGCGGCAGTGTCTGGGTCAACGCCAAAACGATCCGACACCTGTGCCATCGGTGGAACATCTTTCGTATCCAGCTCATTCAGACGATCAATATACCCCAGAATCGAATTCAGATCCCGCAACATGCGCGGCTTCTCTTCCTCAGTCAATTCGAGGTTCGCCAGCTCGGCGACGTAGGCGACGTCTTTGTCCGTAACTTTGCCGTTCGTTTTATTCGAATCGCTCATCGCTCTCCCGCCACCACAAACGCAATCCCCATCACGCGCTTACTCGAATATTGGTTGATCGTCGCCAAGTACCGGGGTGCCAGCGTTTTCAATTCGTTGCGCCAAGTGCGATCCGGAACTTCCACGCGAAGGATGCCATCTTCCAGCGATACCGCGCGTGTCTTCTCAGCAATCATCGCTCCGCAAGCGATCCGCCACGCCATCAGCGCGCTCGGCTCGTCACCCGCCTGACGCAAGGCTTGCGCCACGATTTTCTGTAATCCCGACCCTGCCTGCTGCATAACCCACCTGCGAAGGAAGCTTCGATTCTAACATCTAACTTTAGACAGGAAATTCCACCAACGCCCAAGCGAGCGCCTCTTCTTTCGAGTGCAAGCGCCCTTCCAGCTGCGCATCCTCCACAGCCGAAAGAATTTCCTTAAACCGCGGCCCCGGCCTGTAGCCACGTTGAATTAAATCGTCGCCAGTCAGCAAAGGCGCAGGCCGCATTTTTTCTTCCGGCGTAGCCGCCAATTTCTCTCGCGCAAAATCATACAAAACAAAATCGCGATGGCTCGCCAGACAGTCCAACCTATGCTGTTCCAAATGTTCCTCAAATTGCGGCAAACGCAGAAACCGCTTCAGCGTGGATTCCTTCATCCGCGGCATATCCGCAAACTGCATATGATGATGAATCAACGACAGAATCTGTTCCGTATCTGCATTGGAAAATCTCAGCCGATTGCAAATGCCCTCCGCCATTTTCACGCCAACATCCACATGCCGATCAAACCGAATACGATCCGGAGCAACACGAAACGTCGGAGGCTTGCCCACATCATGCAGCAAGGCGCCCCAAGCAAGCGTTCGCGAACACGACGGCGGAAGATTTTCCAGCAGCATCAACGTATGCGTCCAAACATCTCCCTCAGGATGATATTGCGGAGGCTGCTGCACTCCCTTCATCGCCGAAATTTCCGGCAGAACTTCCTGCAGTAAGCAAGACGACTCCAGCAATTCAAACGCCCGGCGCGCCCGCCCTTCCGTCAGCATTTTGGTAAGCTCAGCCGCCACGCGCTCACGGCTCACCTGATGAATCACGGGAGCCAGCTTGCGCACAGCCGCAAAAGTCTGCGGTTCGATTTCATAATCGAAACGCGCCGCAAACCTCACAGCTCGCAACAACCGCAACTTGTCTTCCGTAAACCGCAGTTCAGGATCGCCAATCGTGCGAATGATCTTCGCTTCAATATCTTTGCGACCACCAACAAAATCTGTAACTTCGTCTTCCAGCGAACCCGGCTTCAGCGGATCCAGCAGCAATCCATTGATCGTAAAATCCCGTCGCTCCACATCTTCACGCGCATCCTGGCTATACCGGACTTCGTCGGGACGCCTCCCATCCGAGTAACTCCCATCACTGCGAAACGTAGCCACCTCCACCGCCCGGTTGTCGTCGCGACCAGCTTGCGGAGGAGGCACCAACACGACGCCAAACTGCGCGCCCACCGCGTATGTCTCCGGAAAAAGACGCATCACTTCCGACGGCGTAGCATCGGTAGCAACGTCGTAGTCTGCGGGCTCGCGGCCAAGAATCAAGTCGCGCACACACCCGCCCACGAAGTAGGATTGGTACCCTGCTTCGCGCAGCGTGCGAACAATCGAGATGGCATGCATCTTCATGGAATTGCGGTCACTGCAACATATAGACTTGAAACTCGAAACCAGAAACTAGAAACTAGACTAATTATGCCCGACACCCTCATCCTCGGCATTGAAAGCTCGTGCGACGAGACCAGCGCAGCCGTCGTTCGCTCCGGCGAGGAGACTCTCTCCAACATCGTAGCCTCGCAAATCGCCCTGCATCAGCCCTATGGAGGCGTCGTCCCCGAGCTGGCTTCGCGCGAGCATCTTCGCGCCGTGATCCCCGTCGTGCGCGAAGCATTAGCCAAAGCGGGACGCACCTACGCCGACCTCGACGCCATCGCCGTAACTCAAGGCCCCGGCCTGGCGGGAGCTCTGCTCGTTGGTATTAGTTTTACGAAGGCGTTAGCCTTCGCGCTCGATAAGCCTCTGATCGCGGTCAACCATCTGGAAGGCCACATCCACGCTGTTCTACTGGAAGAACGTCAAAAAAGAAATCGCGCCGTCAACTTCCCTGTACTCGCACTCGTCGTCTCCGGCGGCCACACACATCTTTATCTGGCCAGCCAGATTGTAGCGAACGATGCCAGCTCCGGATGGGTCTACGAAAACGTCGGCCGCACCCGCGATGACGCAGCGGGCGAGGCTTTCGACAAAGTTGCAAAGCTGTTAGGACTGGGCTACCCCGGTGGCCCCGTCATCGACCGTCTAGCTCCGCATGGCGATCCCACAGCGGTGAGATTCGTAATTTCGCAAATGAAACACCCCGACCGCAACAATAGAAGTAAAACAAATCAGGACAAGCCGGAAAGCCCTCGCCACCATTTCGACTTCTCCTACAGCGGCATCAAGACCGGAGTCCTGCGCTACGTCGAAACCCACAGCATGCGCGAGACGGCAGACGCCCGTCACCGCGCTCTCTCCGCCATCGCGAAGCCAACGTTGGAAGATTACCTCGCTCACTGCGACCGCGAGGTCTTGAACATAGTCGCGTCCTTCCAGCGAGCCGTCGTCGATGATCTGGTCAGCAAGACCCTCACCGCCGCCCACGCCTGCGAAGCCGCCACCCTCTTCGTCACCGGAGGCGTCGCCGCCAACAGCGAACTGCGTGCCACCTTCGAGCGCCAAGCCGCCATGGAAGGCCTCCCCGTCTTTTTCCCGTCCAGACCCCTCTCCACCGACAACGCCGCCATGATCGCCGCCGCCGCCTACCCAAAGTTCCTGGCCAAACAATTCGCACCAGCGGATTTTTGCGCTGAGCCGGGGTTGGTCTTACGCTAGAAAGTTCTCATGACCTTCCAATTGTGAAATATTCCACGATTGTCATTCCGAACAGTTCTATCGTGAGGAATCTGCTGTTGCGCGCTCCAACACAAAGCCCACCACCAGCCGTACTCGGGAAGGGCATGGCTTTCAGCCGTGCCGGTCGAATCAGAAATGAAACGGGCTTTAGCCCCTGAGGTCAGAGTTCCGTCGGGCGGATTCCAAATCTCAGTACGTCTTCCATGAACCCCAAAAACCAGACTTGTCATCCTGAGCGACAGCGAAGGATTTCCGACTCCAGCTACCACGATGCAGCCGAGAGGCATTCTCACCGCACACCAGCCCCAGAGCCGCGAACGCGTCGCTGTGAGAATTCCTTGCGACAGTGACTACTCCGAAATTTGCCGGGGATTCCTCGCTACGCTCGGAATGACACTAGCATTTACAGAACAAATACTAGCTATCGCGCCTGCTTCGCAACTTACGTCGCTGCAGGTGTCCCGCCCACAGGAATCTCCGCACACACAGTCCGCATCCTGCGCACGTACTCTTCAAGCGCTTGCGGACCCTCGCGCGCGTTAGGTTACAAACTGTGAGCGGATACCCCCATTTGAACATTTTGTTGATGAAAACGTAACCCGCCTCCTCCAACTTCGTTAAATGGCTAAAGAGATTGCCCTGCGTGAAGCCGCACTCTTTATTGAAGGTACAAGAAGTCGGCTTCCGGCACGGCATACAGCAAGGTCATGATTACACGGCGTGCAGGCTCGTGAATCACGCGATCGAGAGAAACGAGTTCTTGTCGGACTGGAGTCATGATTGCGACAAGGGGTTTTCACGGAGGTAGTGGAACAGCTTATCGCTAGAGAAACAGGCCGCGTAGATCCCCGGAACGAGAAGAGCGATCAAGACACTTGTTCCAGAGTTGCTTCTTAGCAAAAAGAAGCACACCACAACGCATACGTAGACGCCTGGTAGCCGCAGGGCTGACTTAGGAACAAGAAGGGCACGAAGAGAACTGTAAGAAGCAGCGTTATTCCAATATCGACTACTTTCACGCTAGAAAAATGGAGGAGATTCACTAGACACCACCAAAACCAAAATGAATTCGTGACTGATTTCAAAAATCTGCCAAAATTAAAAAGCCTGTTTACTTACAGAATTTCTTTGGGAGGCGCTACCTCCGGGTAGATCCCAAACCGAAGCCCCCGGATTACGAGCAGTACGCTCAGAGTCTGTGACTTTTTTGCGTGTATTTCATGGGCGCGGCAATTATAAAAAAGATATGAGCGAGATCCAAGCGGGAGTGGAACGCGAAGCAGGGGAAACGAAGCCAGCGGTGAGCTTGCGCCAAGCCGAGCGTCGGCAAATGATGCTGGCGGTGCAGTGTGCGGACGATCTGGTGAGCGCGACGCATCCGGTGCGGATGGTGGCGGCGGTGGTGGCGCTGCTGGATTTGTCGCGCTTTCGCGAGCCCATTCTGGCGCGGGAAGGAGTGGCGGGGCGGGATGCGACGGACCCGGAACTGCTGGTGTCGTTGTGGTTGTATGCGTGCATTAGCGGGATCGGGTCGGCGCGGGAGTTGGCGCGGCGGTGCGAGGAGAGCGATCCGTTCCGATGGTTGTGAGTCGGGTGAGCCAGGACGGAGTTCGCGTGCGGGTGAGCGCGGGGGGCGGGAAGTTTCCGGCGGGAAAGAGCGTTTGCGGAAGTTGCTGGCGGTCACGCAAGAGCCCCCGAACTAGAAAAGCGCCTCGACTACCTCGTGTCCCAGACTGGGCGCACCAAGGCTTACTACTTGCGTCAGATGATTGAGCGCGGTCTCAGCGACATGGAGGACTACTACCTGGCTGCGGACGTGCTGGAACGCGTTCGCAAGGGCAAGGAAAAGATCATCCCGGCGGCGGACGTGAGGAACGACTTTGGCTTGGGCGATTGATTACACCGCAACGGTCAAACAGCAGTTGCAGAAACTCGACACGCAAACGGCCCACCGCATTCTCGGCTTCCGTTTCTCCGAAACCCAGGACAAACGTGTTTCTTTATTGGAAGACTCGCGCAGCGCTGGCAAGGCCTTGCGCGGTCCTCTCGGTGACTTCTGGCGCTACCGCGTGGGAGATTGCCGGGTGATCTGCGATATTAAAGATTCCGCTGTCCGCGTGCTCGTAGTGCGATCGGCGACCGAAAAGAGATTTACCGCTGATTTCAGGACTACGCAGGTTTGCTCAGCACAGGCGAGGCGCCTGTGGCTACGTAATTCGGGTGGCTCAATACTTATCGTCGTTGACCTCAATCCAATACCCGTCGGGATCTTGCAGGTAGATTTGACTAACTCCATCGGGGCGAGACGTCACTTTGGTATCGCCTTTGAAGCTGCGATATTTCACTCCTGCTTTGTCGAGCCGCGCCATAAAGTCTGGAATCGACGCGACGCGGAAGGCAAAATGCACATCAATCGTAGTCGGAGCGGGCTGTGTAGCCCCTGTGACGATGTGCAGTTGGCTATGCTCGCCCATGCGGAACCAAACGTGGCGGCCGTCGTGAAACGGCTCGGGAATCCTCTCCAGGCCGATCACTTTTTCGTAGAAATCCGCGCTCTTGGCGAGGTCCTGCACGAAAATCGCGATGTGGTTGAACTCGGGTGGCTTGCTCGCGGGGGTGGTTTGGGAAACCAGCAGCGAACCGGCAAGAAAAGTCCCTAGCAATACGCAGAAGATCACCGTCTTTTCCATAGGACGGAAATATTACAATAAGCGTCCGTCAAGCGTAAGCCGTATGTTTGCGCCGCGCACATTGGCTCTGTGCCGCATCACGTAGGTACGAAGACTTTGCCTGAAAACACGACTCCTAGAAAAAAGTTTCTCTCTCTTTAAATTTCCAAGCCATTGATTCTAAGGGTAGTTGGGCGAGTGTTCCCAGGCATCGCGGCGCTCGGTCAGGGCATCTGAAGATCTGTACCGGGAACCAAAGCAGCACCCAAAACAGCCCGGCAGGAGAACAATCATGTTGAGCAAAGGCAGAATGGCAGCTTTCGCTTTGTTTGCAACGCTAACCCTGAGTGGACTCGCCGTGGCGCAGGATCGGGATGACGATCAGAACCGCCGCGTCTATCAGGATCGGGATGGAGACAGGAATCGCGACCGAGATTGGGATGGATACCAAGACCGAGACAGGGACGACCGTCGGGTTTATCGTGATCAGGATGGCGATAGGGATCGTGACGGAGACGGCTACGGAAATCAGGGTTATGGGTACCGGGGCGGCAATGCGGCGCGCCAGTGGGGCTATCGGGATGGCCAAGACGCGGCGCGTGGCGATTCGCGCGTTGGTAAGTCCTACAATCCCCGGCCGCGCGGGCGCTATGAAGACCGCGACCGCGGCTTCAAAAACTTCATGGGCGACGTGCGGAGGTACCGCCAGCTGTACGACCAGGCCTACCGGGAAGGCTACGCCGCGGCTTGGAACAGCGGCGGTAGATGGAGACGGTAGCGCGGAAGACCCATACTGAATGCGGTTGCGCATGACGGGAGCCGCCGGGGAACCTCGGCGGCTCTTGTTTTTCCCGCCTGTTTGTTACAATAGCAACAGTCGATCCGCGTCAAAATCTAGTGTTATAAGAGCGGTGTTCATGCCGGTTCCTGTCTCCCAAATGTGGACGGTCGCGTCCTACGTGCTGAAGCAGAAGATTAAGGGACGCAAGCGCTACCCCTTCGTGCTCATGCTGGAGCCGCTGTTTCGCTGCAATTTGGCCTGCGCGGGCTGCGGCAAAATTCAGTATCCGGCGCATATTTTGAAGACCGACCTCACGCCTGAACAGTGCTTCAAGGCTGTCGACGAGTGCGGCGTGCCAACCGTGTCCATCCCAGGCGGCGAACCGCTGATGCATCCCGAGATCGACAAGATTGTCGAAGGCCTGGTCGCGCGCAAGAAGTACATCTACCTCTGCACGAATGCTTTATTGCTGAAAGAAAAGATCCATCTCTTCAAGCCCAGCAAGTATCTGACGTTTTCGGTGCACATGGACGGCCAGCGCGAGCATCATGATTTCTCGGTGTGCCGCGAAGGTGGTTACGACAAAGCGCTGGAAGGAATCAAAGTCGCGCTGGATAAGGGCTTCCGCGTGACTACGAATACGACTTTGTTTGACGGCGCCGATCCGAAAAGCGTGCGGGCGTTCTTTGACGAGATGATGGAGCTGGGCGTCGAAGGCATGATGCTGTCGCCGGGTTATTCCTACGACAAGGCTCCCGACCAGAAGCATTTCATGGGACGCGCGCGCATTCGCCGCATGTTCCGCGCGATTCTGTCCAACCGGAAGCCGGAGTGGAAGTTCAATCTGTCGCCGCTGTTCCAGGAATTCCTCATGGGCAAGCGCGACTACGCCTGCACGCCCTGGGGCATGCCAACCTACAACATTTTTGGCTGGCAGAAGCCCTGCTACCTTCTCCAAGACGGTTACGCGGACACGTTCGAGGAGTTGATGGCTTCCACCGAATGGGAAAACTACGGCACCGAATCCGGCAATCCGAAATGCGCCAACTGCATGGTGCATAGCGGATACGAAGCTTCGGCGGTGAACGATACATTTGGTTCGCTGCGCGGATTCTGGGACACGATGAAAGCTACGCTGTTCTCACGGTATCCCGATGCGGGTGCGAATCGGCTTCTGGATGAATCAGCGCAGCCTGTGCATTCGCAGAATCCGCTGGTGCAGTTAACAACAAGCGCCCAGTTGAAAGCGAACGCTTCGCAGAACGTCGCGCAGCTTGAGGAGACGCGGGCGTGAGCGGAACCGAGCACATCAACCACGCTTCCGTTTCTTCCAACGCCAGTTCGCACGTCGCCGACCACGTTGCTGACGTCGATAAGCTCGAAGTGGTTGCAGGCACGGTACACGAAGCCATCGAAGGCTGGATTCCGGAACTTGCCTCCGAAGACAATGTCCGCACCGCTCTCGAAAAAGCCTTCGACTATCGCGGCGATGTAACCATCACCCGCAAAGACGGCACAAAAATCGAAGGCTACGTCTTCGACCGCCGCACCGGGACCACGCTGCAAGACTCCGCCGTGCGCGTCTTACCAATAAATTCCTCTACGAAAGTCGCTATTTCCTACTCCGACATCGCCGCCCTCGCCTTCACCGGACGCGACACCGCCGCCGGAAAAACCTTCGAAGCCTGGATGAAGAAATACTGGGAAAAGAAAGCTGCTGGCGAAAAGAGTATTGGCATCGAGCCGGAAGCGCTGGATTAAGCGCTCGTGTGGGGCGGACACTCTTGTCCGCCGCTCTTAGCCGGGGAAACAGCAGATTCCTCACGATAGAGCTGTTCGGAATGACAAATTCTGGATGTTTCTGGCAACTGTTTTGATCGTTAGCCTGAGTAAAGCGGACGCTTAGGATGCATCTAGGGGGGGGGCTCGGTCCCTAGGTTTTTAGAACGGGTCGACGCAGTTCACACGAAAACTTGTCGCAGAAAGTCTTCCATTTGTTTCAGGCTCTTTTTCTGCTCTGCGTCCAGCGGGTCCGGACTAAAGTGCATCACCTCATTGCGGACATCGCGGATGTCGAGAAGCCTCCTTGTAAACTCGGTTTTATCGATAATCACACTCAATCGGGCCCATATTTCGTCACGTTCCAGTAGCCTTACGTTTTCCCCAAAGGTTAGGAGCGCTGGATCAGATTTGAGCCGCGCCCGCGAATATTCTTCGAGGTTCGCTAAATCTGATGACGACACTTGCGGGTGAAGTTTCTTACGCACTAGCATCTCGATTGTTCGGAGGCAAATAAATGCGGATGAGTGTTCGCTGAGTTCTGCCGCGAAGTCGGTGGACGTAATGATTCCCGTGATCGTCCGGTCCTTGGACCTCGCGAGGACATAGCCATATTTTTCAATCGTCGGAAACGCATCAAACAGCGACGCATCTGAGTCAATCACTTGAGCATCAATGCGACAATCTCCGACCGTTTGAGGCCCGGGCGTGCGCATTGAGCGCCTTGCAATTGATTCCCAAGTAATCATCCCGCGCACTTCTCTCACTCCTTGCATGATCGCGAGCAGAGAATATCCTTCTAAACTCATCAACGTGGTTGCTTTGGAGATTGGGTCCGCGTCCAACACGGTAACAACGCCGCGGTTTGCTGAAGGAATGCTGGACACTCGGACAATAGCATCTATCGGAGGTGCAGCGGGTACCTCAACGACACCAGCGTCTCCTGCGGGTGAATTGAGGGGTTCTGCAACCGGTGCCGATGCTTTGCTGGATCCTTCCTCTCCGCCTGCTAGATCAAGCTGGTCCGCCCCCGGCGTAGGATCATTCAAATCTGACTCCAGCGAACCCTCGTTAAAACGAATTTCTGCCTCTGATTGATCTTCTGAATTGACACTTTCATTCGTAAGTCGGATGCTGATCTGCGCATCGATCCATGCTGATTGGAAATCCGGGACCGTCCTGAGACCGTTGTTCTCAAGCTTCTCAGCGATTCGGCGGCTTATGGCGATGCCGCGACGTTCGGCGCCGTCCATTTCAAGGATTCGACGAACGCGTACTCTGTAGACCGACTTGCCGTTCGTTAACTGTTCTTTCCAGAAACGGATCGCTTGATCTAAGTTCATGGACTCACATTACCACAGGCTTCAAGGGCAGGACTGAGGCGATGACTCAGTTATCAACATTATTTTCCATTTCCGCAACCAAGGAAGTGGGGGCCCTATTCTGTTTTCCTGCAAAGTTAGAGTACTGAAGATGTAATCCGTTCATGCGCCCGACTCCCGACGCGTATCTGACTTGCGCTTGAGTTTTGCGCGGGCTTCCGCTGGACTGACGTGATGGCCCTGGTCCAGCGAATCGAGACGGCGACCAAGTTCTTTATTGAATTCACCTAAGCGAGCGGCCCTGACCTGCTCCTGCTCCTCCAAGAGCCGGAGGGCTTCCCGGACGACTTCGCTCGCGGAGCTATAGCGACCGGATTCGACTTTGGCGCTGACATATTGCTCAAGCTCCGGGGTAAGGGAAACGTTCATGGGAAGACTCCTTTTATCGAACCATAGCTCTAATAACGAAGATTGTCAATCTTCGTTATCGCCAGCGATGGTCCCGTTTGAGATGAACTGGTTCGTATCAGGGCATGGCTTCAGCCATGCCGAAACAGGCAAGAATGACTTGGGCTTCAGCCCCTGAGGTTCGACCGTAGCGGCTGAAGCCGAAGTCCTTCTTCAAGCTTTGCTGGCATGCCTGAAGGCATGCCCTGATACGAATCGCGTGCCCAAATTGCACCCTGCCAACCGCCATCAAATAGACCCCGAGTTTCTAAAGCCTCACTTCCTCAACCCAGCACCGCCACACGTTCCAACCGCGCCGCCCGCGCCAGATCCTGATCCAGCGTCGCCAACGGCAGCCCTCTTCGCTGCGCCAGTTCCAAATACGCTGCATCGTAGATTGGAATCTTATGGAAATTCGCCAGGCGCACCGTCGCGCTCCAGGCATGGTCGTTGGTTTCGGGATCGACGCGGATGGGCAGCAGCGCCAAGTCGGCGAGCGTGGCATCGCGAAAGGCGGCATCGTGGAGTCTGCGCCGGATACGCATCTCCAGAACGCTGGCCACTTCGAGCTTCCAGATGGAAGGAACCCACGCCCCGCTATCGATGACCAGATCGAAAATATCGGAGCTGGCCTCGGTTGCCTCTTCGGCATAGACCCAGGCCAGAGTGGCCGAGCTATCGAGCACCAGACTCATGGGAGGCCCTCCTCGCGCAGGCCTTTCAGTCCCTTCCAGTCAAACGCGACAGAGGGCTTCAAACTCCTGGCTCGCTCTCGAATGCGCAGCGCTGCCGTCTGCGCCTGAAGCTGGTCGATGCGGTCCGTCGTGGGCACCAGCCGGGCCACAGCCTTGCCATGCCGCGTGATGACGATCTCCTCGCCTCGCTCCACGCGATCTAACAGGGTTCCCAGCGTGTTTTTCGCCTGAAAGGCCCCGATTTCGTCCATGATTAATCTAGCTTAGTCTAGCTTATTCAAGGCGAAGAAACAACGGGAAGTGAGTACACTCTCCCAACATTCCTGCCAGTATCTCGGCGCGAGGTGTGCAAAAACTTGCGATGTTGATGGCGGAAAGGCCGCTGCTGAATTCGACGGCTTCTGGGGGATCGAAGGAGGACTGACTATTAGAAAATCTAATGATATTTGAACAACTAGTCTTTTTTTGCAGCGACGTCGATACGGTTTTCCGCGCGCTTAAGCGAATCCAGCGTGCGCGGGTAGTCGATACCTTCGCCGCCGGTTTTCAGAACCTGCTCGGCGAGGGCTTTAGCTTTCTGTGCGCGTTCAACATCGATTTCAGCGGGGCGCTCGACCGTCTCCGCCATGATTGTGACCTTGTCGGGCAGGACTTCGGCAAATCCCCAGGCGACGGCGAAACGGTGCGTGACGTTGCCATTGCGGTAGGTGATTTCTCCAACGCCGAGTTCCGTAATCAGTGGCGCGTGCCCCGGAAGAATCCCGAGGTATCCCGTCTTGCCGGGAATCTCCATCTCTTCGGCGGAGTCTTTCACGACTAGCCGGTCGGGAGTTACGATCTCGAATTGGAATGTGTCTGCCATATCAGTTACAACTACATTGCGAGTTGCGAGTCAAAAGCCTTCTCGACTACTTGAAACTCTAAGTTTGTCATTCCGAACAGTTCCACCGTGAGGAATCTGCTGTTTCTCAGGCCTTATAGCAGATTCCTCACGATAAGGCCGTTCGGAATGACAAACTCTAAACTATTGTTCTTATGCTGCCGCCTTCATCTTCTCGGCGTCTTCCAACACTTCTTCGATAGTGCCCTTCAAATAAAATGCCTGTTCCGGAATGTCATCGTACTTACCTTCAACGATGGCGCGGAAACTCTTGACCGTGTCGGCGATCTTCACGTAGCGGCCCGGGCGTCCCGTAAACTGCTCGGCGACGTGGAAGGGCTGCGACAGAAATTTCTGCACCTTTCTGGCGCGGGCAACGACCAGCTTTTGATCTTCGCTAAGCTCGTCGATACCGAGAATTGCGATGATGTCCTGCAAATCTTTGTAGGTTTGCAAAGTACGTTTCACCATCTGCGCCACATCGTAATGTTCCTGACCAACGATAAGCGGATCAAGAATACGCGAGGTAGAAGCCAGCGGATCGACAGCAGGATAAATTCCAATTTCCGTCAACGCACGCGAAAGCACAGTCGTCGCGTCCAAGTGAGCAAACGCAGTAGCAGGCGCAGGATCCGTAAGATCATCCGCAGGCACATAAATCGCCTGCACGGACGTAACAGACCCCTTCTTCGTCGAAGTAATCCGTTCCTGCAACTCTCCCATCTCAGTAGCCAGATTTGGCTGGTAGCCGACGGCGCTGGGCATGCGGCCTAGTAGGGCGGAGACTTCGGAGCCGGCTTGGGTGAAGCGGAAAATGTTGTCGATGAAGAGGAGCGTGTCGGCACCTTCGACGTCGCGGAAATATTCGGCAACGGTGAGGCCGCTCAACGCGACACGAAGACGGGCGCCTGGAGGCTCGGTCATCTGGCCGTAAATCAGAGAGGCCTTGGACTTCGAAGGATCACCCGGCGTGATGACGCCGGACTCGGACATTTCGAGCCAGAGATCGTTGCCTTCGCGGGTGCGTTCGCCGACACCGGCGAAGACCGAAAATCCACCGTGCTGCTTGGCGACGTTGTTAATGAGTTCTTGAATGAAAACCGTTTTGCCGACGCCAGCGCCGCCGAAGAGGCCAATTTTGCCGCCCTTAAGGAAGGGTTGGACGAGATCGACGACCTTGACGCCGGTTTCAAACATCTCGGCGCGGGTGGACTGCTCGTCGAACGCGGGAGCTGGACGGTGAATGGGATAGCGCTCGGTGTACTGAATGGGGCCGAGCTCATCGACCGGTTCGCCGATTACGTTCATCACGCGGCCGAGAGTGCCGCGGCCCACGGGAACGGTGATCTGGGTGCCGAGGTCGATGGCCTTCATGCCGCGAACCAGGCCGTCGGTGGCCTGCATGGCGACTGTACGCACGCGACCTTCGCCGAGATGCTGCTGGACTTCGAGGATGATGGAAATCGGTTGAGGGGTTTGGAAGCCGTCGCTGACGACGCGAATCGCCTGATAAATCGGAGGCAGTGAGCCTTCGGCAAACTGCAAGTCGACGGCGGGACCGGAAATCTGAATTACTTTGCCAATGTTTTCGGACATAAATTCCTTAAGAGCTTTCGGCTTTCTTTACTGTGCGGCTGCGCCGCTTACGATCTCGATAATTTCTTTTGTAATCTTGGCCTGGCGCGCGCGGTTCATCACCAGCGTGAGCGAGGCAATCATGTCGGACGCGTTACTGGTCGCGGAATCCATCGCGGTCATACGGGCTGCGTGTTCCGCTGCCACCGACTCCAGCATGGCGCGAAAAAGTTGATTAGTTACGTACTTCGGAAGCAATGCGCGAAAAAGTTCTTCGGGCGGCTGCTCATAAATGTAGTCGACGCCAGCCGTTCCAAACTTAGCGGCGGCCTGCGCGGCGGCGGATTCATCTTGCTCGCGCAAACTGACTCCCGCAGTCTTTGCCGCTTCGGCGCGGCGCACGCGTTCTGCTTCGCTGGCTTCTTCAGCCATGCGGACAACGTCTTCGCCAATCTGTTCCACTGGAAGAATTTGGTCGACGACGAGTAGCTGCGCAATCACGGATTTGAATTCGTTGAATACGACGTAGACGGAGTCGATTTCGCCGCGAGTGTAACGGTCAATCACGCTGGCAGCGAGAGCTTGGACCTGGGCGTAGTCCACTTTGGCGAGGACGCCGACGTGCTCTCCCGCAATCTCGACTGGCGCAGAGCGTTTTGCTTCAGGCTCGGCGACGCCGTGGATTTCAGCACTGGATGCATGACCATCGGCAGCCAAACCGTTTTCTGCAAGCTGATCCAAATTCTCTGTTTGGACCGCGGCGGCGGGGTAGCGGCGGCGCAGAAAATCTCGGCCTTTGCGACCTATGCATTCGATATCGACATTCTTGCCTGCTTTGGTTTCCAGGAAACGCGTAGCTGCTTTGGTGATGTTGGTGTTAAACGCGCCCGCCAAACCTTTATCGCCCGTGACCACAATCAGAAGCGCGTTCTTCTCTTCGCGCTGCGCGAGCAAAGGGTGACGCGCCTGCCCAGTTTGCGGGTCGTACAGCTCAGTTCGGGAAACGAGAGACTTCAGAACGTTGACCAGCATGAGGGCATAAGGCCGCGCAGAAAGAGCGCGTTCCTGGGCTCGACGCAGCTTCGCCGCCGAGACCATCTTCATGGCCTTGGTGATTTGCCGCGTGTTGGTCACGCTGCGAATGCGTCGTTTGATGTCGAGAATGTTGGCCATAAAAAAGCTTTTAGCCGCTAGCTTCTAGCCGCTAGCTTTGTATCGCAACCACAAGCACTCTTGCTCTTCCACAAACTTCAAAGTAACCGTGCCGCCCAAGCAATCGCCCCGGTTCAGCTAGGAGTTGGAAGTAGAGCCAGTATCTACTTCGCTACAAACTGTGCTTTCGCTTCCTTGATTGCCGCCAGCATGTCCGCCTTCATCGCGTCGTCGAGCGTCTTTTTTTCCATGATGGTGCGCAGCAGCGCTGGATTGGCGGAGTCTACGTATTTGTACAAGGCTGCTTCAAATTCGCGGACTTTGTTGATCGGAAGATCATCGAGGAATCCGCTGGTTCCAGCAAAAATTCCCAGAATTTGTTTCGAGAACGGCAGCGGAGAGTACTGGCCTTGCTTCAGGATTTCGACCAGGCGCTGACCGCGATTCAGTTGGGCCTGCGTAGCCTTGTCGAGATCGCTACCGAACTGCGAGAATGCCGCGAGTTCGCGGAACTGAGCCAGTTCCAATTTCAACGTACCGGCAACCTGACGCATGGCTTTGATCTGGGCAGCACCACCGACGCGGCTTACAGAAAGTCCCACGTTCACAGCCGGACGCACGCCGGAGTTGAACAAATCGGTTTCCAGATAAATCTGGCCGTCGGTAATCGAAATCACGTTGGTTGGAATGTAGGCGGAAACGTCGCCCGCCTGCGTTTCAATAACAGGAAGAGCAGTCAAAGAGCCAGCGCCCATTTTATCGCTGAGCTTGGAGGCGCGTTCCAGAAGACGCGAGTGGAGATAGAACACGTCGCCGGGGTACGCTTCGCGACCGGGTGGACGACGCAACAGCAATGAAATTTCGCGATAGGCCGCAGCATGTTTTGAAAGATCGTCGTAGATGACAAGCGCGTGACGCTTGCTGTCACGGAAGTGTTCGCCAATCGCGCACGCCGCATAAGGCGAAATGTACAACATCGGCGCGGGTTCGGACGCCGAGGCAGCAACGACAATGGTGTATTCCATTGCGCCAGCGTCCTCAAGGATTTTCACGACTTGAGCAATCGAAGACCGCTTCTGCCCGATCGCGTTGTAGATGCAGATGAGGTCGTTGCCTTTGCTGTTAATGATGGTATCGATGGCAACAGCGGTTTTTCCGGTCTGGCGGTCGCCGATGATAAGTTCGCGCTGGCCGCGGCCAATCGGAATCATGCTGTCAATGGCTTTGAGTCCGGTTGCCATTGGTTCGCGAACAGGCTGACGATCGATAACTCCCGGAGCGATGCGTTCCAACGGAAGAAACCCGGTGGTGGCGATGGGGCCTTTGCCGTCGATGGGCTGACCGAGGGAATTCACTACGCGGCCAATCATGGCGTCGCCGACGGGCACGCTCATGATGCGACCGGTGCGCTTGACCTCGTCGCCTTCTTTAATTTCGGTGTAGTCGCCGAGCAGCACGACGCCGACCTGGTCTTCTTCCAGGTTCATGGCGATGCCGGCCAAGTCGTGCGGGAAACTTAAGAGCTCGCCGGACATGACCTTATCGAGGCCATGCACGCGGGCGATACCGTCGCCCAGCGAAATGACCGTGCCCACTTCGTCGACTGCGATCTTGGTTTCGTAGTTCTCGATCTGATCGCGAATCAGTTTCGTAATTTCGTCTGCCTGAATTTGTGCCATAGTATTTCGCTTCTAGCTTCCAGCCGCTAGCTTGTGTTTCCAAAATTCGTGTTTCAAATTTAGTTCATTGCCAGCTGCTCACGCAGCCTTTTCAGTTGTCCCTGAATCGAACCATCGTAAATCGTACTACCGACGCGCACTACAGCGCCGCCTAGCAACGATGCATCTTCCGCATATCGGGCACGAACGTTCTTGCCGGTCCTGCGCTGCACTTGCTGCTCGAGCGTGCGTTTCTCGGTGTCGCTGAGCGGACGAGCACTCGTGATTTCAGCGTCGGCAAAACCCAGCCGGTCGTTCAACTCCTGCTCGGTCTGCCGCACGATGCTCGCCAACTCGTTTACGCGGCGGTGATCGATAATGATCGCCACAAAGTTTCGGACCTCGCGCGACAGACCCAGGCGCGAAGTGAGCGCCTCCAGCACGCCGTGTTTCTGCGCGGCGGCGATGGACGGATTATCCCAAGTCTTTCGGAGGTCGGAGCTGGATTGAACCGCTGCAACCACGGAGTCCAAATCCGCAATCGCCTTGTTAGCGTCAAGCTTGCGGCCGAAAACCACATCGGCAAAAGCGCGGGCATAGCGACTGGTGACGACGGCCATAGGCTACTGACCGTCCCTTCCGGAACTTTGCGAGCCCAGATTTTGAGCGAAGCTGCTGACCAACGATTGGTCGGTTGGCAAATCCACCCGGATGCGTTGGCGCGCCAAAACCAAAGCCAGATCGGCCGTATAGGAAGCCAAATCGCGACGCGCGGACTTCGCGGCAGTCGCAATTTCCTGCTGTGCGGCTTCGATAATCTTCTTTTTGTCTTCTTCCGCGCTGGCGCGAATTCGAGCCTCTTCCGCAGCGCCATCTTTTTCCGCCAAAGCTCGCATCGCAGCAATTTCGGAATCCAAGCGACCCAATCGCGCTTCAATTTCGCTCAACCGCCGCTTTGCGTCATCACTCGCGATCTTGGCTTCGTCCATCGCCTTGCGAATGGAATCGGTGCGGTTGCGGAACATCGTGGGCAAGTGCAGTCGCGACATGTAGATCACGCCGAAAGCGATAATCGCGAAATTAACGATCACCGCCAACCAGTAGGCCTTGGTACCGTTCAGGCCAAGCCGCCGACCCAGACCCAGGACGGTCGGCGACTGCTTAAATTGCGCGGTATCGTCCTGCTCGGTCGCTTCTTCCTTCTTCTTCGAGGCCTTCTCCGCCGAAGCGCTAGTCTCCGTAGCGCTGGCCTCCGAGGCACTGGACGCTGGCTCACTCACAGCAGGCGCGGACGCTGCCTGCCAAGCAGACGCTTTCGCGGAGGCGGTGGAAAGGAAAACCGCCGAGAGGATGAATAGGAATCCGAATCGCCGGATCGAATTGCGACCCATTGAATCGCGACTCAGTGAATCGCGACTCACTGAATTGCGCCCTGAAGAGAAAATCATCGGCCACCGCCCGCAGAAGACTGGGGAGACGGCCCGAGATTCATCGGTCGCAGCACTGTACGCATCACGTCGCCAGCAAGACGCTCCGCCTCACTGCCCAATTGCGTCTGCGCAGCAGCCTTATCCAGCTCCAGCGCTGCCTTGGCCGCAGCCACTTGCTGGTGAGCTTTCGCTTGAGCATCGGCCAACGCGGACTCGCGCGCATTTACCACGAATTGGCGATGATCTTCCAATGCCTTAAACATCGCCAGGCGCGCTTCGCGCAACCGGTGCTCGTATTCCGCAGTTTTGGCTTCGGCAGCGGCAATGTCGGCCTTGGCCCGTTGGATGGCGCCGTCGGTCAACTCATGACGCTTCGCGAGCACCTGGCTCAATGGCTTATGCACCAAAATTCGGTAAAAAAAATACAGCAGGATCAGGAAAACGACCGTTGGGATGGCCCCGAGCAGTAATTCGCCTAGTTGTTTGAGGGTCTGATCCATGCAGGTAGAGCCAAGCCAGAAGAAAGGCGATATGAAACTAGTAAGACTACCATTTGCGGGGTACGCTGTCAAACCAAAAACGTGCAAAAGGCCCTGTTTTACAGGCATTTTTGCGTCTTATGCGCCCTGTGGAAAAAAGTGAAGAAATCCTTGACTTCAGTTTTGAGGAGACTACCATAAAGGTATCACCTCCGATCCAATCCGGATCGAATGGGCCGCTTGCCAGGAAAGCACGTCCGCTTCTTGGCAGACGGCCTGTTTAATGTAGCTCTCTTGGTAAGAAGAACCTCAACTGCGGCTTTTTCGTCCGGCTGGCTTCACAACCCACTTCCCGACTTTCCGCACCACCGACGCAGGGGCATCCAGCTCCAACTCGACCGCTCCGTCATGATACTGCCGCACGTGGATACGCGATTTCGCTTCTAGTTCGGCCAGTACTTTGCCTTCGCTTTGAGGAACACGCACCCTCACACGATGGATGGGATCCTGCGCAATCATTTCGTCGATGCGGTCCAGCAAGGCGGACATGCCTATCTTTTTCGCGGCGGAAACGTACACGTTGGCTGCGTCGTTGTGCAGATCCTCGCGTTCGGCGCCGGGCACCAGATCGAGCTTGTTGCGAACATGCAGGCGCGGCGTCTTGTCGGCCTCCAGTTCGCGGAGAACGATTTCGACCTGCGCGTCCTGCTCAGCAGAGGTGGCGCTGCTGGCATCCGAGATATGCAGAATCAATGAGGCTCGTTGCACTTCTTCCAGAGTCGCGCGAAAAGCCGAAACCAGTGTGTGTGGGAGGCTGCGGATAAAACCGACCGTATCCGAGAGCAGCACTTTGCGCTTCGAAGGCAGCGTGATGGACCGCAACGTTGGGTCGAGTGTGGCGAACATGCGCGGAGACTCCAGCACTCCCGCCTGTGTCAGTGCGTTGAATAGCGTGGATTTTCCGGCGTTCGTGTAACCGACAAGCGCTATCGTCGGCACGGGAACGGATTCCCGCCGTTGGCGCTGCTGCGCCCGAATACGACGGACTTCTTCAATCTGCTGCTTCACGTGCCGAACGCGGCGATAGATTTTCCGCTTATCCGTTTCGAGCTGCGTTTCACCGGGACCGCGAGTGCCGATGCCGCCTCCGAGTTGCGACATCTCGATCCCGCGACCAGCCAGACGAGGAAGCATGTATTCCAGCTGCGCCAACTCGACCTGCAACTGGCCTTCCCGTGTGTGGGCGTGGCGGGCAAAGATATCGAGGATGAGTTGCGTGCGGTCGATGACGCGCGTCTTCACCTCGGCTTCAATGTTGCGTTGCTGCGAAGGAGTAAGGTCGTGGTCGAAGAGGATCAAGTCGGCATGCGACATAGCGACAGCACCGGCAATCTCTTCCAGCTTGCCACGACCAATTAGCGTCGCTGGGTCCGGGCGGTCGCGATGCTGCATGAACTCGCCAACAATCTCAGCTCCGGCGCTCTCGGTCAGCGCGCGTAGCTCGGCCATGGATTCGTCCGCGCTGAATTCGAGAGCGGGTGGCTTGGAGCTTTGTCGCGATGTACCTGCGGTACGCGCTGCCGCTGCATCGCGCGCTGCCGTGGCGCCTGCAGTCAACACGCTCTTGGCGGAGCCAGCTTTCGCCTTTCCGCGGGCGCGGTAATCCAGCCCGACGAGGAACGCGCGCTCAACGTCGCGGCCTGTTTCCAAAGCAGGACGTGTGCGGGAAGACTTGCCGGGAAAACTTGAATTCTCTTTTCGCAATCTACAACAGTTTACGACTCTCCGCCCGAAGCTGTCGCGGCCTCGGCTGCGGAATGATCCGCAGGATGGCGCAATTCAGATCCAGCGTGCGATGCATGCACGGCGCCATGCATCTTCGGCATAACCAGCGTCGAAATTGCATGCTTGAAAATCAACTGCTCCTGGCCGTTGGCATCCAGAACAACGGAATACTTATCGAACGACCGGATTCGGCCCGTGAGCTTAACGCCGCTCAAGAGGTAGATTGTAATTGGGGTTTTTTCTTTGCGTGCTGAATTCAGGAAAGAATCCTGAATGTTTTGTGCCGGCTTATCCATAACGCCGATCTCCTTGCGCCGCTTTTTCTGCGGCTGTTGACGCTGGTCTTCGCCAGCGTTCGTTATTCTTACGCTGGACGGGGGCCCAACGCCGGGGGAAACTCCACTACCCTAAATATCGTTGTACGAACCAATTCCGGGTAGCCGAGGGGAATACCTCGTACAATACGGCGTTCCGGCGTTCTTTTCAACTGTTTCAGCGTTTTTTATTTGGTACAAATGGCAGGGGCAGCCTCAACCACCCGCGCCGTATGCCCTTGCCCCGCCCAGCCATTCAAAAAAATCTACCCCTTGGGGCTCTGGAAGGCGCCCCACGGAAAACGTTGTAGCGGCGCAGGGGTTTCCTCGCTATCCTCAGAAGGACAACTTCATTCGCTTTCCGCAAACGGAGGTCTTCCGCATGGCGTTCCACTTCACACTGGCTTCAACCTTGGGTCCCGCTTTCACATTTCCGGCTGGCATAGACACGAACATCTTCATGCTGTTGCGGTGGGTACATTTCATCGCCGGTGTGGCTTGGTTAGGCCTGCTGTATTTCTTCAACCTCGTGAACGTTCCATTTATGAAAGAATTGGACGGGGCTACCAAAAGTAAGGTGTTCCCCAACCTGATGTTGCGGACCCTGTGGTGGTTCCGCTGGGCCTCGCTGGTTACCGTTCTGGTGGGACTGAGTTACTGGATGCATTCCGTCGGCGCCGCCGCTCGCAGTGCCGAAGCCGAAACAGGATCGCCCGCCTCGCCCGGACTGGCTTTCGGAAGCTTCTTTGTGATCTGGACCATCGTGTTTGCGGTGATCTACGCGCTGATCATGGTCGCGAAAATCAACAACGGAGCGCTCCTGACGGTAGCGGTCGTCGCAGTGACAGGAATCGGCGCATACGCCTATCTCGCCTTGAACAACCACGGCTGGGAGAACAATAACCTGCTAGCCATCGGCATCGGCGGAGGACTTGGCTGGGTCATGTTTATGAACGTTTGGGGAGTAATCTGGCGGATCAACAAGAAACTCATTCGCTGGCACCAGGATTTCGCCGTTAACGGCACAGCCATACCCGCAGAAGCGGCAGCGCTGGCCAGGATGGGCTTCCTGGCGTCAAGAACGAACTTCTGGCTGTCGTTCCCCATGCTGTTCTTGATGGGCGCAGCAAGCCACTGGCCGGCGTTTGGGAGGTAGGGTTCGGTGGCAAGCGGCGCTTTAGGAGTGATTGAATTCTAGGGCGCATTTCACCAGCCCTAAATCAGAATTGTCATTCTGAGCGTAGCGAAGAATCCTATCGGTGCCAAGACTGTCGGCGTTTAAAAGGGATTCTTCGCTGCGCTCAGAATGACAAAGTTTTCAGGAAACGGCCTACTTCCCTGCATTCAAGCCCTTCTCCAAACGCTCGACGGCTGTGCGGGTCCCCGCCGCGTACATGCCTTGCGGCTCCAGCCGGAGATACTCCTTAAACTCCTTCAGCGCGCCAGGAGCGTCTTTCTTGCGCAGCAGGCTGTTGCCCAGCAACACATGAGCGGGAGCCATATCTGGCTTCAGCGTGAGGGCTTTGCTGGCGTGCTGCTCGGATTCCTGCCAGCGACCCAAGTTCCAGTACGCCTCGGCGATGTGGTAGTGGCCGTCGGGAGATTTAGGGTCGAGCTCCAGCCCGCGGGATAAAGCTACCTCCGCGTCGGGGTATTTCGCCATCTGGTTGCGACAGATTCCGAGCGCAAAATACGCCGTTGAGAGGTTAGGCTCGATCTCCGTCGCCTTCTGCAACTCCTCCTCAGCGTCCTTGAGCTTCCCAGTCTGGAGATGCATCACTCCGAGAAGTTGGTAGGCCTCGGCGTACTTCGGATAGAGTTCAATGGCTTTTTGAAAGTGCTGCACACTTCCAGCCGCGTCCTGTGCTTCCATGATGATCTCGCCCGCTTCAAATTCCTTGCGCGCTTTCGGAGGGATCTGGACGATGCGAACGCTCAACTGCTCGGTTGGACCGCCCGGGGGCAGCGCCTTGACGTCTGGATCCTTGTCTAGCCTAAGTGTGATTTGCTCGTAGGCCATTTTCGACATGCTGATGTCAATATCGCGCCGGACAGGAACAAAGCCCTGTCCTTCCACGGTTAGATGGAACGTGGTTAGCGGCAGGCCGTCGAAATTGAACTTCCCTTGCGTGTCGGTTTGGGTTTCTGTCTGGAAGGCAACAGCGTCACTGCGGAGCCGAAGCATCACATGGTCGGCCGGGTGGCCATCCGCGTATTGAACCTGGCCGCGGATGAAGCCTGC
>JAYVEP010000029.1:0-16741 GCA_043749225.1 Acidobacteriaceae bacterium | reverse complement strand
CGGAAGACTATACAGCGCGGGGAAAGATTATTACGCCGCTGAAAGATCGCATTGGATCGGAGATTCGGACCCACTATCCGGCGACGATTGAAGAGGGCACCACCATTACCGCAGCCGAGGCCTGGATTGATCGCGGCGGGCTGCGCATGTCGGTTCCGAAGTACGTGAATGAAGTGGTGGAGCGAATTGCGTTTGCGGCACGGGAAGACAAGCGAATCGATAAGCGGTCCGGTGTGAGCCAGCGGCTGCCGATTTCCGTGATGGAGAATGTTGTATCGAATGCGGAACGGAGAGCGATTCGGAATGACGAGAAGGTTGTTGTACCTCGGATCGCGGATGTTTACGCAGCCATGCCCGCAATTACCGGAAAACTTGAGCTGGAGTATGAAGGCGAGTTAAAGGGCGCGGATACAGTGGCTCGCGAGCTGATTCGTACGGCGGTGGCGAAAACTTTTGACCGCTATTTTGCCGATGCCGATCTTACGCAGGTGGTGCAGTGGTTCGATTTGGGCGGTGAGATCCAGATGGCGGAGTCAGCAGCTGCAGTGGAAGCTTTGGCGGGGCTTAAGGGCATCCAAGGGTTGCTGGAGAAAACGAAACAGCTCGGCGTGAGCTCGAAGGATGCGGTGGAGATCCAAGTTTCCGCCGCTGAATTTGTGCTGGAAGGTTTGCACGCGCATAAAAGGATTGGGCGGAGTGAAGAGCGTGTGTTTAGCGCTGGGGAAAAGCCGTCGAAGAAGCAAGAGGTGCGGGAAGATTTTCCGGCTTCGCGCGGCCGGCGGTCGTTCAATTAAAGTCTCTGGCCGCAGCGAGGAAAGCAGATTCCTCAGGGCTGAAGCCCTTCGGAATGACAATACTTTGAGTTTTATTTTCGCTCAGAAGACGTAGGTTCTCTTTATGAAACGAATTCGTTATCGCAAATACGTGCCGGATCCTGCCGGTGAAATGAGCATGGAAGATTTGCTGGCGGCTCTCTCCGACTATTTGCTGCAGAGCGGGTTTGAGGACCAATACGGCTACTACGACGATCCGAACGAACAGACGATGGATCAGCTGCGGCAGGCGATTGAGCAGGCGCTACTGGATGGCGATTTGTTGGATGAGGAAACTCGGCAACAAATCGAACAGATGATGATGGACGGCACGCTGGACCAGCTCATTGAACAGTTGATTCAGCGGATGCAGCAGGAAGAATTCATCAGCGTCGATCAGGCGCACGATCCTGCCAAACAGTCGGGTCTGGGTGGGCAGACGGGCGATGCGCAATCGGCGCGGTTTGAAGTTACGGACAAAGGGCTGGATTTGCTGGGGTATAAGTCGTTGCGCGATTTGATGGGCTCGTTGGGGAAGGCGAGCTTTGGGCGTCACGATACGCGCGACATGGCAACTGGAATTGAAGCGAGCGGCGCATCCAAGCCGTATGAGTTTGGGGATACGATGAATCTGGACATCACGGCGACTTTGTCGCAGGCGTTTCAGCGGGAGGGGCTTTCGCTGCCCTTGAATTTGGAATATTCCGATTTGCATGTGCATCAGTGCGAGTATCAATCGTCGTGCGCGACTGTGTTGATGCTGGATTGCTCGCACTCGATGATCTTGTATGGCGAAGACAGATTCACTCCGGCGAAGAAAGTTGCGATGGCGTTGCAGCACTTGATCCGGACGCAGTATCCGGGAGATTCGCTTTCGTTAGTGCTGTTCCATGATTCGGCGGAGGAGGTTCCGCTTTCGCAACTGGCTCGGGTAAAGGTTGGCCCCTACTACACAAACACACGAGAAGGCTTGCGGCTGGCACAGAGGGTTTTGCAGCGGCAGCGTAAAGACATGAAGCAGATTGTGATGATTACCGACGGGAAGCCTTCGGCGCTGACTCTGGAAGATGGACGGATTTACAAGAATGCTTTTGGTTTGGATCCGCTCGTCGTGAGTCAGACGCTGGAAGAAGTTTCGAAGTGCAAGCGGGCTGGAATTTTGATTAACACTTTCATGCTGGCGTCAGATTACGGGTTGGTGCAGTTTGTGCAGAAGGTGTCGCAGATGTGTCGTGGGAAGGCTTATTTCACTACGCCTTACAATCTGGGGCAGTATTTGCTGATGGATTATATGTCGAGGAAGACGAAGACGATTCACTGAGTACGAGGGCGCCCCGTCCTTCTTTCGCGTTCTTTGCGACAGAGGGCGGGGTTTTTACTCTTCGTCGACAAGAGCTGTGCAGCTCGAATCTCATTCGAGCAAATGAACGAGAACACCGGACGGTAGGTGCATTCATCCCAAGAAAAACCCCGCCTTGTCGCAGAGAGCGCGACAAGGACGGGGCATCCTAGTGATTTCTTAATTTAGAACCCCATGATGTTGTAGCCGCAGTCTACGTACAGTACTTCACCGGTGATTCCGGACCCGGCATCGGACGCCAGGAAGACTGCCGTGTTTCCGACTTCGCTGACTTCCACGTTGCGCTTCAATGGGGCGCGCTCGGCATGAGACTTCAGCATGTCGCTCAGGCCTGAGATACCACGTGCGGCTAGGGTTTTGATGGGTCCGGCCGAAATTGCATTGACCCTAATGTTCTTTTTCCCTAAGTCATTGGCGAGATAACGCACGGTGCATTCGAGAGCTGCCTTGGCCACTCCCATGACGTTGTAATTTGGAACGACCTTCTCCGCGCCATAGTAGGTAAGGGTAAGAATGCTGCCGCCATCTTCCATCATAGGAACAACTGCGCGGGAGAGAGCGATCAACGAATAGACGCTGATATCGAGAGCAACGCGGAAACCTTCGTGGGTGGTGTTGACGAAATCATTCTTAAGTTCGTCGGCGGGGGCATAGGCGACGCTGTGAACCAGCGTGTGCAGCTTGCCGTGACGCGACTTCAATTCCGCGAAGAGGCTGGCGACTTCTGCCTCATTGGTTACGTCGCAGCGATAAGCTTCGGCGCCTGGAAGTGATTCGATCAGGTCTTTGGCTTCGAGTTCGAGGCGTTCGTTCTGATACGTGACAATGAGTTTGGCTCCAGCGCCGTGCAAACCCTGCGCGATGCCCCAGGCAATGCTGCGTTTGTTGGCAACGCCGAAGACGATGGCGGTGCGGCCTTCCATGCTGAACGACATTCGAGTTGGCTCCGAGAGGTTGAAAATAACAGCGCTACGAAAGTGACTTCTGATTCTAATGCCTGGGGAGGGGTTTGCTAAAATCGGCCACTCCGGGTCGCACAAGGGAGATGGGTCATGCGGGCTAAGAGCGGCGAGCAGGAATGCTCGCCCTACACGGGCAACTGTGCGGCTTCCGGTTGCTTCACTGGCCAGCCTGCGAAGAGGAATGCGAAGACGTAGGCGGCGCCAATTACTGCGAAGCCATAGACTAGTCCGAAGCGGTGGGCTGCGGCGGCTGTTCCAAGACTGAGTACGATTTGCAGGATGGTTCCTGCGAAGTTGTAGGTATTTTGCACCCGTCCCATGAAGTGGGGTGGCACTTGCCGCATTAGAGTTGTGTTCATAGCAACGCCGCAAACGCCGCGCGCAGAGCCCATCATGGCGTAGAGGGCGACCGCACCCGCCAGCCAAGGGGCGAATGGCGAGGCGAACATTCCGAAAGCTAGAACCAACATCGCGGCAGAAATTGCGACCTGTGGTTTTACGCGCTTCAGCAGGCCCGATGCGTAGAGTCCACTGACGAATGCGCCGACTCCCCAGCCTGCGTTGAGCCAGCCATAGCCTTTCGCGCCAGCGTGAAATACTTTTTCGCTGAGCGGTGGAGTGACGACGATTCCTGTTAGCATCGCGCCAAGGAAAACTGCCCATGCGCCTCCGAGCAAGATGAGGTTGGGTCGCACTCGGAGAAAGGACAGGCCTTCGCGTAGTTCACGCATGAAGCGGCCGACAGCGGTTTCGGCGGCATCGAGATCATGCAGTAGCTCGGCAGGACGCGGCACAACATGGCGGCCTTTGCGCACCGCGAAGTAGCAGAGAAATGAAACAACGTAGGTGCTGACGTCGATGAGCAGGATGCCGCCGAGTCCGATGTGCTCGTAGACGAACCCTACGACGGAGCCAGCGATAAGCCATCCGCCTTGTACGCCAATCATCAAGAAAGTGTTGGCGCTGACGTATTCGGAATCTGGAGTGAGTTCCTGGATCAGCGCGGTGATCGACGGCCAGAACATCCAGAAGCCGGTGGAGACCAACATGTGCATGGCGTAGAGATGCCATAGGCGGACGTGATGCGTGAAGGCGAGAATCGCGACGGTGAGAATAACGATGGCGCGCGTGGCGTCGAGCATCATGACGAGGCGGCGACGGTCTTCACGGTCGATGATGACGCCGCCGAAAACCATCAGCACCATGGCGGGGAGGGCGGCAAGTACGGCCAACGTGCCGAGAGCTACTTCCGATCCGGTGGCCTGCAGGATGTACCACGCCATGGCCGCGGCGTTCATACCGCTGCCGATCATGGAGATGACGTTGGCGGCGAGTACATATTGCAGGGCACGTTTTTGAAAGAGGAGTCGCACTTACTCAAATCTAAATGATTTGGGGGGAGTGCGAAATTTGCGGCGCTGTGGCTTGAGGGAACCTGATGAGGACGCTTCCCGTATACTGCCATGCATCGAGTGCGCTTGATGAATGCGGAGGCAACGTGGGATTTAGTTTGCGACGGATGTTCAAGAAAGAGAAGCAAGAGCATCGCATCTTGCGACAAATGGAGTCGGACGGTGATGTTCTTCAACCGGAATATCATCGTGCAACGCCGGAGTGTCCACATCCGGAGCGCTGGAGCATGTACGACTCGATGACGGCGGAAGCCGAAGTTTTGGAATTTCTGCGGACGCTGGTGACGACTACGAAACCCGAGCTAGTGGTGGAAACGGGTACGTTTAGCGGGATCAGCACGTTGTGGATTGCGGAAGGATTGAAGCGAAATGGCCGCGGCAAGGTTATTACGTGCGAATTTGATCCGGTAGTTTATGCCAAGGCAAACGCGCGGTTTCAGGAATCGGAACTGGGTGAGTGGATTGAATGCCGCAACGCATCCAGTCTGGACATGAAAGTTGAAGGTATGATCGATCTTTTTTTCAGCGATAGCGATATGCCGATTCGAGAGCAGGAAGTGCGACAGTATCTGCCGCAGATCAATCCTTTTGGATTGATTGTGATGCATGATGCGAGTTCGCATTTGAAGACTGTGCGGGACGCTGCTCTGAAGTTGGAACGGGAAGGATTAATTTCCGTGGTGTTGCTGCCGACGCCGAGGGGGTTGGTGGTGGCGCAGCGGCGGGAGGGGCGGCGGTAGAGTCAGCGCTAGCACAGGAACAGCAGATTCCTCACGAAGAGCCGTTCGGAATGACAAAACCTAGTGTGGGCGTCGAGCAAAAGTGCACTTGCCACCAGAGCCTTAGTGCTTGTTGAATTCTTCCGAGAGGATGTTCGCCTTGGAGGCCAGGTTGTAGCCTTGCGCCAAGTCTCCGGCATCGAGCGCCGCGCGGGACTGCACTATGAATTGGCGGATCTGATTGATCAGGCTTTGTTCGTCGTCGGTGAGCTTCCTGCCGGAAAGTTTCTTGAGGTTCGCCTCAGTAGCACCCAATAGACTGTCACTCTTGGCGCGCTGCGCTTCGGCTTTTTCTTCTGGAGCCACTGGCGCCATCTGCGTGGGGGCGTCGGTAGCGCCGCCCTGGTGGACAATCACTTTTCTTGGGCCCGTCCGCTTGGCAACCTTGTGGCAACGGTGAATTTTTACGGGAGGTTTTACTGGAGCAGTGACTTGGGGCTCAGGAGCTGGCGGAGGCGCTGCATCCTGGGCGAACGTAGGGCACACGGTCAGAAAAACCGTTAGAACGGCGCATGCGATACGGACCGGGGGGAAGCGCATCTTCGTGCCAGCTTGGGCCGCCGGGCACCTATTCGGCGCGAACGAAGCAGCGGCTTAACCTACACAGTGTATCGCGTGGCAAGACGGTTTTCAGCAGGAAATTCGTAAATGCCGCAGGATCAACCACATCCGCTCAGTCCGTTGGGGAATCTTCCGCCTCGGCACTGCGGCTCTTGAGCAAGGCCTCCAAGGGCGCAGGCAATAGCGGAAGGCTGAGATCAAACGTAGCGCCTTGGCCCGGAGCAGACCGGAAATCCACGGTGCCGTGATGGAGTTGCATCACGCGATAGGTCATAGCCAGGCCGATACCAGTGCCTGATTTCTTCGTGGTGAAGTAAAGTGTGAAAATCTTTTCGCGTACATCGTCGGGGATACCGGGCCCTTCGTCTTTGATCTCCGTGATGGCGGAGCCGTTCTTGCGGCTTAACGAAACGCTTAGCTTTCCACCGTGGGTCATGGCTTGAATACCGTTGAGCATTACGTTGAGCACCGCCTGCTTGACGAGATCGGAATCGATGCTAACCAGGACGGGCTCGGTGGGGAGATTACGTTCGATGCGAACGCCTAGCGTTTCAGCTTCGGGCTGCGCGACGGCGACCACGTCCTCAAGCACCCGGCGCAGGTCGATTTCACGCAGTCGCAATTCTACCGGGCGGGTGAAATCGACGAGGACTTGCACGACGCGGTCGAGGCGATGGATTTCGCTGCCAATGATGTCAATGTGGCGCTTGGCATCGGGTTGCAATTCCGGCAGCTTGTGGCGGAGATTTTCCAAGTGGAGAACAATTGCGTTGATCGGATTCTTCACTTCATGGGCGACACCGGATGTAAGCCTGCCGATGGCGGCGAGGCGGCGGGAGAGCTCGATTTCATCTTCAATGCGGCGCACGGATTCGGTATCACGCATGGTCAGTAGCGCGCCAATCTGCGTGCCACCTTCGAGAATGAAATCCAAAGACACCTGAATTTTTTGCCCCAGTGCCTGAACCGTTCTTTGCGACACAGGACGACGCTGGCGGAACGATTCGAGCACCAGATCACCAAGCGGAGTGTCAGGAGAAAAGACTTCTCCGACCCTGCGCGCAAGAATTTGCGAGCGCGGGCGTTCCAGAAATCTCTCCGCAGAAGCGCTGACCAGAACGATGCGCCAATCTCGCGTGAACAGGACCAATCCGTCCTGCAGATTGCCCATGATCTGGTCAAGATTGCCTTTCAGTTCGGAGAAGACTTCTTTTACGTCTTGCATCTGACGGCCGAGATGCGCGATCTTCAGGGTCACCAGGCCGTATTCGTCGTGACTTTCATTTTCGCCGGAAAGATTCTGCGGTGAATCGGCCGTGAGCATGTCGATGCGCTCGTTAATGCGCTGCAAAGGCATGAGTGCCACATGGGAGACGGCCGCCGACAAAAACAGCGACACGAAAATGGCTCCTATCGCCAGCACCATGGCGTGGCGCAATCGGTCTTCAATATCTCTACGTAAGAAGCTGGTACGCACGCCGATGTGAACGCTGCCGAAGGGCACTTGATTCAGTTGCACGGGGAGGCGGATATCGTAATTTTGCGAGACGCCGAGAATCATGGCGAACTGCTGGCGAATTCCGGCGTAACGCAGCAACTCGAAATCGGGTCGGGCGGGCACCATCTTGCCGACCATCTGCGGGTTCGTATGCAAGATGGCTTGGCCGTCCTCATTGATGAGGGAGGCATCAATTACGTCCGGCCAGGCGCCTACTATGGCCTTGAATTCATTGTTCAAATTCGGATCGAGTTGCAGATATTGCTTCAGAGCGGCGCGTACCGCCTTGGGATCGTTGACGTCGACTTTTGTGCTGCTGAGATCCGGAATAGCCTCTCGAGTGTGAAACACCAGAATCCCTGCGAGCGTGTTGCATTTTTCGTAGGTGTCCGAAACTTTTTGGCGCAGTAGTTGCGAAATGTAGATGTAGGAGAAGCCTGCGACCAGTACGACGACCATACTGGTGATGGCGAGCACGATTTTGGTGCGGAGGCGCATGGGAGAACGGCTGTCGGCTATCGGCTATCGGCTGTCAGCTCTCAGCCCGTCTTGCAATCGTTGGGCTGACAGTTGAAAGCCGATAGCTTTCAGCCAAGTCTGGATGTTACCACTCCAGCTATTCGCCTTTTTCGCCGTCCGCTTCGGCGGTGGCGGCGCCGTATTCCTTCAGCTTGTTGTGTAGCGTCTTCAAGCTAATCTGCAGGATTTCCGCAGCACGAGTCTTGTTGTTGTTGGTAGAGGCGAGAGTCTTCAGTATCAACTGGCGCTCGGCCTCCTCCACTGTTGTGCCTACTCCGAGATGAATAGCATCGGGATCGGAAGCGGCTGGACGGGAGGTAGTTTGGCCAAAACCGGGAGCGAGGTGCTTGGTTTCGACGACCGCACCTTCGCAAACAATCACAGCGCGCTCCAAAGTGTTGCGCAGCTCGCGCACGTTTCCTGGCCATGAATAGTTCTGGAATTGCTGCAAAACCGCTTCGCTGACGGTGGCAACCTTGCGACTGTGCTTGGCATTCATGTCGGCGAGCAAAGCTTGTACCAAGTCTGGAATATCTTCTTTGTGCTCCCGCAAAGCAGGCATCAGAATATTGAAAACATTGAGGCGGTAATAGAGATCCTGGCGCAGCTCACCTTTTTCAACGGCCTCTTCAGGAACTTTGTTGGTAGCGGCAAGCACGCGCACATCGACGGCGGTTTCCACTTTGCTGCCAAGGCGCCGCAGCATACGCTCTTCCAGTACCCGCAGCAGTTTCGCTTGGGTGCCAGCTGGCATTTCTCCGATTTCGTCTAAAAGCAGCGTTCCACCTTCCGCGAGTTCGAAGCAGCCCACGCGGCGCTCCATGGCTCCGGTGAAGGCTCCTTTTTCGTGACCGAAGATTTCACTTTCGATCAAAGTTTCTGGAATTGCCGCGCAGTTGATGGCGACAAACGGCTTGTTCTTTCTCGGACTCAGATCATGCACCGTGCGGGCGACGAGTTCTTTCCCGGTTCCGCTGGCGCCGGTAATTAGAACAGAGGCCGTACTCGGGGCCACCATCTCGATCAGGCGAAAAATCTCCTGCATCTTCTTGGAGGCGCCCACCAATCGCCCCAATGCACCTTTATCGCGCAGCGTGCGCCGCATGGCTTCTTTTTCGACTTTATCGTCGCGACGCGCTGAGGCGTTTTGCAGAATAGCGCGCAAGCGGGCGAAATCCACCGGCTTGCTGATGTAGTCGTAAGCCCCGTTGCGCATGGCTTGCACAGCATTATCGATCGTCCCCTGCGCCGTCAAAAGGATGATGGCAATGGAATCGCCCTCAGGCTTCAACTGTTCCAAAAGCTGCATGCCTGTCATGCGTGGCATTTTCAGGTCGGTCAAAATAATAGAGGGAGAAAAACTGGCAACTTTCTCCAGCCCCTCTACGCCGTCGCACGCGGTCTCGGTCTTGTAGCCCCAAGCGGAAACCAACTCTGCGAGCCCGGTGCGCTCGTTTTCTTCGTCTTCGACAATCAGGACTCTAGCAAGGGTCATATGAGGAATCTTAACGGGAGCCGAACGGAAGCTTTGCCCCAATTCTGCTGTGAATTCGCAAGATACGCCAGCGCAGGGAATTTCACAACGTCCCCCAAGGCCCGCTTGCTCTTAGCTTAGCATCTCATAATGAGACTCCAGCATCTAGGCCGTCACCTTGCGCTGAGGAGCCGATCCTTGCATTTACATTGCTATCTTGTAAACTTGTTCTGGTTAGCAGTGCGACTTATTAGCGGCAGTTGAAAGTCTACACAGATGGCTCTGCGGGTATATTTCCCAAAATTTTTGAAGTTGGATTCCACGCCAACTACGTGGGTCCGGAGGATTGCATGTCACTTTGTCGCGTAGGACGAACACAAGCGTTTGCTTTAGTATCTCTAGTTTTGGTGGTGAGCGCATTAGGCGCAGCCAATGTGATGGCGCAAGATCAGAATCCCCCGAAGGTAGATGTTTTCGTGGGCTACCAGTGGTTGAATCCGGGTGGCAGTGTTCCGGACTCGGCAACTACGGGCTTCAAGCTTCCGAGCTTGCCAAAAGGCTTCGGCGCCACCGGCACTTACAATTTCGATAAGAATTGGGGCTTGAGCGCGGATTTCGGTGAGAACTTTCGCAGCGGCCTGCATGAGACGACTCTCGCGATCGGTCCACGATTCATGTGGCGCACCGAGGGCATGAACATTTTTGCCCACGGCTTGGTGGCCTTGAATCTGCTCGGTTCGGACCCCTTTGGCACTCGCAAGGGCATTGGAGCCATTGTGGGCGGCGGTTTTGATCTGCCGATCACCAAGAACTTCAGCTGGCGTGTTCTGGAAGCGGATTATGTTTGGGCACGTCACAACTTCGCGGATGTGGCCACCGATCCATCGTCGAGCCTGCGGCGCCCCGAATACAGCGGAGCCCGCTTGCGTGGCGGCATCGTCTTCAACATTGGCGGAGCTCCCGATCTAATCCCGGCGGCAGCTTGCACCGCGAAGCCTTCTGAAGTCATGGTCGGCGAACCGGTTACCATTAACGTCGCTCCGAGCAACTTCAATCCGAAGCACACGGTTGCTTATACCTACTCCGCAACCGGCGGCAAGGTTGCAGGCAAGGATTCAGTAGCCACCATCGACACAGCTGGCATGACAGGCGGCAGCTACACTGTCACCTCGCACGTCACCGATGCCAGGCTAAAGAAGAACAACGAAGCGACCTGTAACACCAGCTTCCTGGTCAAGGAACCGCCGAAGAATCCGCCAACGATGAGCTGCTCGGCCAGTCCGAGCACCGTGCAGGTCCCTGGCACGTCAACCATCGCCTGCACCTGCACCAGCCCGGATGGCGTCACCGTTTCGGTCGCCAACTGGACGTCGTCCACCGGCAAGCTCTCCGGTTCCGGAAACAGCGCGACACTGGATACAACCGGCGCTTCCGCAGGCTCTGCAACGGTGAGCGCAACTTGTACCGATTTGCGCGGATTGTCGACAAACTCGTCGGCAACGGTAAATGTGGAGAATCCTCCGCCACCGCCGCCGAACCCTGAAATCGCTGTGTTGGAAGCCAAGCTGGCTCTGCATAGCATTTACTTCGTCACCAATCAGCCGACCAAGGCGAAGCCAAACGCTGGCCTGCTTGCCAGTCAGCAGGAAACCCTCACCACCCTGGCTGCCGATTACCAGAAGTACCTGGCAGACAAGGGCAACCCGAACCCCGCTCCCCACCTGACTCTGGAGGGGCATGCGGATAAACGCGGTAGCGTAGCGTTCAACCAGGCGCTCTCTGAGCGTCGCGTGGAACGTGCCAAGAGCTTCCTGGTCGAGCACGGCGTTCCTGCCGAGGATATCGAAACCAAGGGCCTGGGCAAAGACCATAACTTGACCGATGCCGAAGTGAAGGAGTCGGTCGCTAACAACACCGACCTGACCGAGAAGGAACGGAAGCGGATCATGAGGAACGAGAAAGCGATCATCCTGGCGAGCAATCGCCGCGTGGATATCACTCTTCAGGGCACAGGGCAGACCTCGGTCCGCAAGTACCCCTTCAACGCAGCCGATGCTTTGACACTGATTGGTGGACGCGAGTCTGCCATGAAAGCTAAGGCGCCCGCCGCGAAGAAGCCTATGCGGAAGAAAAAGAAGTAAGTAGTCGTTCCAAGAAAGGGCCGGTCGAGGGTCACCTCGACCGGCTTTTTTATGATTGGCGCGAGCTATGTTCTCTTAATAGAACGAATAGCCAGATCGCGACGAAGAACAAAGAACTCTGACCTAAAATGTGACCACTCCCACCCTTCAAAAAACGAAGGATTGGGCACCCTGTGTCCGGGTTATGTCGGAAAGGTCGAAGGCTGGGCCACCCGTCATTACTCGATACGGCCATTTCGTGTTCCTGCCCCGGATTTGGCAGCTGCGTTTACAATTTGTCCGCCTATGACGCAACTTATGTCGTGCTGGCCGAAAGCCTCGGGGCCGCCTTGGTTACACGGGATGGTCGGCTCGCTACCGCGTCGGGCCACACGGCACGCGTCGAGCTCTTCTGATTCCTCCCACTTTTTTGGTGGGGAATACGCCTTACCGTCCATACAACAGGCCTTTCATGATGCAAGGCCCCCATCGATATGGCGACTGTACGATAACTCAACAAAGCCGTTCTTGTAAGCGACTACGTTCTTCACGTGCCACTTCTGCTCGGTACCGGAATCACCGAATACATGCAGTCCGTCCCCCAATAGGACCGGCGCTATCATCAATCTGATTTCATCCACCAAGCCGAGAATAATACGGGGAACGTCCCGTCTGGAACGCGTGAAAGAATCGATTTCTTCACATGTTCCCGTCCCTGTAGTATCAGATCGTCCGCACACTGCACCGCCAGCAGCATTTGCCGACGCTCCGCTTGGCGCAACCGCACCGCTGGCTTCGTTTCCCCTGCTTCGCGTTCCACTCCCGCTTGGTTCTCGCTCATATCTTTCTTTATAATTGCCGCGCTCATGAAATACACGCAAAAAAGTCACAGCCTCTGAGCGTAGCGAGGAATCTCTCTGGCGCTACATCGTCAATCTGGTAATCGTGCTGCTATTGCTTTGCCATTCAGGTAGCGCTTCCGATGTCACGATGCGGCACCGAAAAGGTCCCGTCGTAAGGATCGACAGCGGACGCCTGGAGGGCGTCTATTCTCCTGATTACCCCAAGCTAGCTTCTTTTCGCAGTATCCCGTATGCAGCTCCGCCAGTTGGTGAGCTTCGCTGGAAGCCGCCCCAGCCTCCAGCCCGCTGGCATCGCACCCGGAAGGCGGACGAATTGAGTTCCGCCTGTCCGCAATCGGATCGCATGTTCCGGATACGCCAGAGGATCGTCACCACTCTCGGCGGTGATTTATCAATGGTGAGACCTGCCGACAAAACTAGCGAAGATTGTCTGTACCTGAATGTGATGACAACACTCCCCGATGACAAAGAACGGCTGCCAGTGATGGTCTTCGTTCACGGCGGAGGTGGCGTCATAGGCCGCGGGGACGACGACGGTGCAACCCTCGCGCGGGCAGGGGTCGTAGTCGTCACCATCAACTACCGCCTCGGTGTGGTGGGTTGGCTTTCTCATCCCGCGCTGACCTCAGAGTCCCCGCATCACTCTTCTGGCAACTATGGATTACTGGACCAAATCGCGGCTTTGCGATGGGTTCGCCGAAACATCGCGCAATTCGGTGGCGACCCTGGAAATGTCACCGTCTTTGGACATTCGTCCGGTGGCGAGTATGTCGGCTGTCTTATGGTTTCGCCACTGGCGCGCGGTCTCTTCCAGCGCGCAATCATGCAGAGCGGGGTGCCGCTACAGCTCCTCCCCAGTGTGCATCATCCCGGGGGGGAGGTGGAATCGTCTGAGGCGCTAGGGGTAGCCCTTGCACAAAGCCTGGGGGCTGGCGATGGCCCCGGCGCAATCAAGAAGTTGCGCTCAATCCCGACCGATCAGTTGATCAACAATGACATTTCCTATGACACGGTGGTGGATGGATGGATCATTCCTGAACAGCCGCTTGCCATGTTCGCTCAGGGACAACACGCGGACATTCCGATCATGGTTGGCGGTACAGAGCGAGAGTTCGGCAATCTAATCGTATTGGTCCCGGACCGATCCGCGGAGGCGTTTCGCGCCTGGTTGCGGCAGTTCTTTCAGCCTATCGCCGATGATCTGCTGCGGATCTATCCAACGCCGTCTTCCGGCGATGCCACGGAGTCCTTCATACGAGCAAAGACTGACTTGGAGATGATTGCCCCGGCCCGCTGGCTGGCGCGGACCACACAACGGCAGAAGAACAAAGCCTATCTCTACGACGTGACTTGGACATTCGGCAACAAGGGAGGTCAGGAGTGGGGAGCGTTCCACGGAATTGACGTGTTGCTGCTGTTTGACTCTCCCCGGGTGCCCAGGACTGAAAATGGCGATACTTTGGCGCAAGCCATGCGGAACTATTGGGTGCAATTCGCCAAGACAGGAGATCCGAACACGCCCGGTCTGCCCGAGTGGCCGACGTACGACTCCGCGACCGGATCCTATCTGGAGCTGGGACCGAAGATCAGATCTGCGGCTGGCCTGCACGAAGATGCCTTTGACCCGCTCGATCGCTTATATACGACTCGTCTTCGTGCGATAACGCCCTAGTAATACGGGGACAGACGGATGGACTGCACCCGTCTGTCCCCGTATTATTCTGAGCAGCATTTGTTTCACCACGGGAAAACTCGATACAGATGTTCAAAAACGTGTCGAACTTCCGTCCCGTCTTATGCCCGTAGTTGGGCAGTTCAAACCAGAGACATTCCCAAATCCGTAATATAGTTTGGATCTTGGCGATGTTCGTGCCATAGTGAACATGTTATGCACGGTTTGGGAGCAGTTCAAGAGTTCCTTAAAAGAGACCAGTCCCAAAATTGCAAAATACTTTGGACCCATCACTTTCTTTGTGACATAGTTGAAATTGTTGTTCCGCTTTAGGGAAGGCTTTCCGGTGCCCCAGCCGGATTTTGGCCTTGTCCTTCCTTGAGTCGGCTCCCTAGGCCCCAACCCCGAGTGCAATTGAACTAGTGTCTTTCAATTTGGGACAGACTGTCTGGCTTTCGCGGATGACGCGATACCTGGTCGGCTTGTACGAGGGAACACGTATGCCTAAAAACTTAGTTCGGGTGCCGAGCAAGGTAGTGCGAGGCACTCATTTGGGAGCCCTCAAGAAGCCGCATGGACTCGGTGGAAAACCTACTATTGATGAGGCTTTTTCTTTTGGTCCGACGAATCAAATCGCTGCCGAAACAGCGCACGATCTGAACAATGCTCTTGGATCGATCCGGTTGTTCGTGGATCTTATGGAAGGCGAATCTAGCGACGCAGCAAAGGTAAGGCGACACCTGCAGCAGATGAAACCTGCGGTGGAGCATGCTGTGGGGCTGGTGCGACAATTATCGGGCTTGGACTCCATTCGGCGCGTATCTCCGCCAATCTCGCTCAATTCGGTGTTGGAAGGCATGGGACCTATGCTTTCCACGTTGCCCCGTCGGGATGTCGCGCTGCGGCTGCGCTTGTCGCCGAGCCTGGCGTTCGTAACCATCGATCCCGCACACGTAATACGGATTGTGTTGAACCTAGTACTCAACGCCTGTGACGCAATGCCTCAGGGCGGCGAAGTGTTGATCGAAACCTCGAATTGGCGCGTCGAGAGCCAAGCGGCCAAGCGGCGACCCGGTTCGAAGCCGATGCCCTTGGACGACCAGCGGCCCGACACAGCGGAACAGAGCGCTGGCTGGGTCATGATGCGTGTAAGGGACACAGGAAAAGGCATGTCTGACGCCACTCGAGAACGCGCCTTCCAGCCTTTTTTCACCTCTAAGTTGGCTGCTCAAACCTCGGCTCAACCTGCGGCCAATCTCCGCAGCGAAGGAGCGGGACTAGGGCTCCCCAGCGTCCTGCGGATGGTAGAGAACGCAGGCGGAACGATCCAAGTCGAAAGTACGACCGGAAAAGGAACCGATATCACCATGTTGTTTCCTGGCAGCGCTCAGAAAGTTAGACTGCGGCAAAACAGGCAGCAGCGCAAGAAGTCGGCGTCGGTGCAAGCACCGTCGGGCTCTGGGCCCCTGAATTCCGTGAAGTAGCTCGTCTGAATCGAGGAAAGTGTATGCCTGTAATGGAAGCTAGCACCAGCACCGAAGTTCTGGCGGGCCCAGCGAGCAATTTGCTGAGCCTACTGGTGATCGACGACGAGCGGTCCATTCGCGACGCTTGTCGGGAAATTGCCGACTCCCTGGGGTATGACGTTTCAATAGCGGAATCGGCTGAGCGTGCCTTCCGCATGCTGAGCGAGAAACCGCATGACATCGCCCTGCTCGATTTGCGTTTGCCCGGCGCCAGTGGCATGGAGGTTCTTCACAGGCTGCGCGAGTCGAACCCGGAGATGGTGATTGTGGTGATGACGGGCTACGCCACTGTACCCTCAGCAGTGGACGCGATGCGGCTGGGCGCCTTTGACTACATGACCAAGCCCTTCAGCATGGAGGATTTGCGCGGCAAGCTCGACCGCGTGGCCGCGCACCTCAAACAGAGGAACGACAGTCGGAGGATGCGGGAGCGCTTCAAGTCCAAGCTCGGGTTTGGATCGATGATTGGGCAATCTCCAGAGATGGAACGCCTGTACCGCATGATTGCCAAGGCGGCACAGAGCACACACCCAGTGTTGATCCTCGGCGAGAGCGGCACCGGAAAAGAGATGGTGGCTCGGTCCATCCACTATTCCGGCCCTTTTAAGGACAAGCCTTACATTCCGGTGGATTTCGGCTCGCTGGTTCCAACATTGATTGAGAGCGAGCTATTTGGACATCTGAAGGGATCGTTTACTGGGGCGAATCAGAACAAGGAAGGGCTGCTCGCGATTGCGGACGGCGGCACCGTGTTTCTAGACGAGATTGGCGAGTTGCCGGTAGACCTGCAGTCGAAGCTGCTGCGCGCGATTCAGGAGAAGGAGATACGTCCGGTGGGAAGCACCAAGCGGATTCCCATCAACGTGCGGATTTTGGCGGCGACAAATCGCGACTTGGAGCAGGCGGTTGCGCAGGGTGGGTTCCGTCGAGACCTCTATTTCCGGCTCAATGTGCTGACACTGCGTCTGCCTTCGCTGCGGGAGCGGCGGGATGACATTCCGTTGCTGATTTCGCATTTTCTGGAGCGGCTGGCTCGAACCACCGGGCAGGTCAGGTCTTTGAGTGATGAAGCGGTAAAGCTATTGTTGGCGCACGATTGGCCAGGCAACGTGCGCGAGTTGGAGAACTGCATCGAACGGGCGTGGGCGCTGAGTTCCGGACCCGTGATTTCGGTGGCGGACTT